>DAORKB010000103.1:0-4280 GCA_035439365.1 Bacteroidia bacterium | reverse complement strand
ACATTTACAGTCACACTATCCATTGCTACACAGCCGGTAAGGCTTACAGTCACATAATATTTTGTGGTTTGTTTTACAGAAGTTGTTGGGTTGGCTATTGTTGTATCATTTAATCCGGTGGATGGGCTCCAGGCGTATGTAAGCATTCCGGTTCCTGTGTAATTGGAAATAACACTATCCAATTTAGTGGAGCTGCCACAAACATAATTCTTGTCTGCTCCTGCATCAATTGTTAATGGATTTACAGTCACAGTAATACTATCAATCGCGGTGCAATTGTTTGGGCTCGTAACGGTAACATAATATTTTGTGGTTTGCGAAACGGATGCTGTTGGATTTGCAATTGTCGCATTACTCAATCCTGTTGTTGGGTTCCAGGAATAAGTTAATGGTCCAACTCCTGTATAGTTTGAAGTAACACTGTCTAATTTTACAGAACCTCCGCACACATAATTTTTATCAGCGCCTGCTTCAATTTGCAAAGGAGTTAAAGTTATTACAACGGTATCTTTTGCAACACAAACACCTGTATAGGTTGTTACAACATATGTAGTAGTTGTTGCAGGTGTAGCTATTGGATTTGCAATATTTGTTGCGCTTAACCCAAGTGATGGGGACCATAAAACTGAATCAGGTGTTGCATTCGGCACACTGTTCAATTGAACTGAACTTCCACATACAATGGTGGTATCGTTATTTGTCTTTACCTCGCATTGAGCATAACTTGTAAAAACACTTAAAATTAAAAATACTCCCAGGAATAAGTAATTTTTTGATTTCATACTTGTTCAGTTATAAGGTTAGGTTGTTATCTCACTTGTACTACTTATGATATAAAAAGGTTCAGAAATTCCTGTAAAAATTTCCACACAAATGAGAGCAGCTCACTGTTTCTTTCCCATAGTACTAATAGTAAGTACATTAACGAATTAGTGTTGTTGATAAGGCATTTTTTATAACCAACTTATTTTTCAATGACCAACTTTTGAACGAGACGTTCATTTTCTGATTTCAACTCCAGGAGGTAGAGTCCGTTATTTAAATCACTTACATCCACCTCTTGCTGGTTTTGCTCAATTGATAGTGATTTCAAAACTGAACCAAGCGTATTGTAAACCGTTAATATCAGGTGTTTATGAATTGAAATTTCTCCTGTAATTGTAAACGCATGACTGGCTGGATTAGGGAAAATACTTAAGTTCAGATTCTGTGAAAGTTCATTTATTCCAACAGCATTACCTGTTGTAATATTCGATCTTACGCTGTTTCCATTCACCGCATCACAAGGATTTGGCGACAACACTTCCACCTGATAATATACCAACCCCGTAAGTGGATTTCGATCTGTAAATTCAGTCGTTCCTGAAACGACACCGTATACTTGTAAATTGGATTTGTTTTTTCCACGATAAATAAAATAATTGGAAACCGGAAAACCTTCATAGCTTTCCCAGGTCAGATCCCACAAAACACCCGTTCCCTTTTTTACAGAAAGGTGCATACCTTTATGTGCTTCACTATGTGTTGATTCCATTCCACAGCTATCCAATACCGAAATTTTATATTTATCGGATTTCGTATTTGTTACAGAAGTACTATCAACAAATTCTCCTGCAGCATAAGGCACTTCGGCAATTTTTACAAAACCTGTAGGTAACACTTCCTTATAAATAAATACCAAATCAATTACACTTGAAACAGGGTGGTTCCAACTTATTTTGTTTGCTCCTGTACTATCTACCCCCACCATACATATCTCTATTCCCTTTCTGTTTTTCAATTGTAATCTCAATGAATCCGAAGCTTTGCAACCATTTTCAGTAGCTACGGTTACTGTGTAGGTAATTTTTCCTGCTGAAGAAACAGGATTGGCAATTGTTGCATTATTCAAACCAGTTGTCGGAACCCAGGAATAGGTTAATTGAGCAATTCCATTATAATTGGATTTTAGCTCATTCAGTGTGACCGTATCACCGCAAAAATGCAATTTATCAGCACCTGCATCCAATGTCAAAGGTTTTACATCCACCATCACGGTATCCTTTGCTGTGCAGCCATTCGGAGTTGTAACAACCACGTGAAAGGTTTCCGGTTTCGTAATCGTCACAAAAGGGTTCATGCCTGCTGGATTATTTATTCCGGTTACCGGAACCCACGAATAGGTGAGTTTTCCATTTCCTGTATAATTTGAAACTACCTGATCCAGTTGTACACCTCCACCACATGTCAATGTCTTATCATTTCCTGCTGATACTTTAAGTGGTGTTACAAAAACGCTGATGCTATCTGTTGCTTTACAACCATCGGCTGTTGTTATGGTAACCAAATAGTTGGTCTCTTTAATAGCATCAGTAACAGGCTCCGGAACATTATAAAAATCCAAACCGGTTGTTGGCAACCAGGAATAGGTAAGTGTACCGGCACCAGTGTAATTAGAAGTAACAACTGGTAATTTTGTATTTCCACCACAAATAATTGATTTATCGCTACCCGCATTCGCTACCAATGGATCCACAATTATCTTAACACTATCCTTAGCTGTACATCCATTTGGTGTTTTAACAGTAAGTGTGTAGGTTGTTGTTTGTTTTATTGTTACTGTAGGGTTAGCAATACTAGCATCGTTGAGCCCTGTTTTGGGAAGCCAGGAATATTGTAATTTTCCAAAATAATTCGAAACAATGTTTGTTAACTTTACACTGCCACCACATACCATTCTTTGATCATTTCCCACATTCACAGTTAATGGCGCTACTGTTATCCGGATGGTGTCCTTTTGAATACAAGTACCCGATCTTGTTGTTAACGTATATGTTGTTGACGTTACTGGGCTTACAGCCGGATTAATAATAGTTTGTGAACTTAAACCAATGGGAGGCGCCCATAAAATTGCATCCGGCACTTTATACGAAAGGGTATTTTTTGAAAGTGTTGAAGAACCAACTGCATAACCTGTTCTGGGATTTGGAAAATAAATATCCTCTACATTTATTAAATCTACTTGTTGAGACTCCCATGTCATACCACCATCATTTGTTTTAAAAATCCTTCCCACACTTCCTGCATAACCTGTTTTTACATCTATAAAAAATAAACTGGAAATGGGATATGCAGAGCTTACACTCAGTACACTCCAACTTACGCCTCCATCTATTGTCTTTAAAATCGTGTTTGCACCGTTTACATCTCTCAATGTCACGTATCCAATATTGATACTTGTAAAATAAATCCGTATATAAATATTACCGGAAACATTTTGAATAGTTCTCCAGGTTTCTCCTCCATCAAGTGTTTTAATTATTTTTCCTTCACTTGTGACATAGCCTACACTTGTACTTGCAAAATCAACCGATATTAAGTTCGTGGATAAATTACTTTTTCGTGTCGACCAGTTTACACCCGCATTCACAGTTTTCAATATAACTCCGTTTGTACCAACAGCAATCCCTGTATTGGCATCTGTAAAGCAAACGGAATAGAGGGTGTTGGTCGTGCTACTTGTTTGTGTTGTCCAATTTACACCTCCATTTATTGTTTTTAATATGACACCATTTTCACCAACGACATAACCTGTAGTAGCATTTGTAAATACCACTGATTGCAAATTGTTGGTGACACCGCTGGTTTGGGAAGTCCAACTCAATCCACCATTTACTGTTTTGCGAATAACTCCGTTATCCCCAACGGTATATCCAATAATACTGTCTGTAAAAAATACGCTACGAAAATAACTTGTTGTACTATCTAACCCTCTGCTCCATTTGGGTTGGCCAAGAAGGTAAATCGAATCGCCACACACGATTGCTCTGTCATCACCAGCATCAACAGGGCTGCATTGTGCGCTCGCAGAAAGTGTTCTCAACAATAAAAATAATCCGAAAAATATGTAATTCTTTACTTTCATGTACGCGTGGTTAATTTAAAAGTAAACATAGTCTTACAAGAGATTTTTAAAAATACAAAAAAAACAATATACACAACAAATGACAACAAAAAAGCTGCCCCCAAATTTGGAGCAGCTTTCTTAATCAAAATAGCCGTTGCTTATTTATCTATTGCTAATTTTTGTACAGCATATCCATTTGTTGATTTTAATTCGATCATGTAAAGACCATTACTCAAATTGCTTACATCAATTTGTTGCTGATTTTGTTGAATATCCATTGTTTTTACAACGGCACCAATAGCATTATAAATAGTTAAACTTAAATTTTGGTTGTTCACATTTTCCAAATTCACAGTCAATAAATTATTTGCAGGATTTGGATAAACAGAAAATA
>DAORKB010000102.1:0-11911 GCA_035439365.1 Bacteroidia bacterium | reverse complement strand
AAGGAGACGAAATCAGAGGTCCTGGCTTAGAAGCAGCATTAACAAAATTGGTAAAGCAATAAATAAACGAAATAGATTAAATGTTGAAGGACTGCCTTGCAAAGGCAGTCCTTCTTTTTTACGACACTAAAGGCGTCAAGTCTTTTATTAGCCATATGTCAAAATGTCTTTTTATCTTTGCCTGGCAAAAAATTTGAATGTTCGCCGCGAGCCTTAAAAAGAATGAAGAATCTTAAAAATATATTTAAAAAAATGAAAGTAGACGAAAACGAAATAAATGATCAGCAGGAACAGGAAAATAAGGAACAAGAAGTGGAGGCAGTAAATGAAAAAGATGCTGAAATAGCTGATTTGAAAGCGAAAGTAGCCGAATTAAATGATAAATATACCCGTTTGTATTCCGAGTTTGATAATTTCAGAAAGCGTACTGCAAAAGAAAAAAAAGAGATTATGGAAGCAGGAGGGGAAGACGTTTTTAAAAGCCTATTGCCCATTATTGACGATTTTGATCGTGCCATTAAGTCAAATGCTGAGGCAACTGATGTAAAAGCCATAAACGATGGTGTGCATTTAATTTATAACAAATTTAAAAATACGCTTACTCAAAAAGGGCTTGCAGAGATGAAAGCGCTGGGTGAAACATTTAACCCGGATATTCACGAAGCCATTACCAATATTGCAGCCCCATCTGAAGAGATGAAAGGTAAAATTGTAGATGAATTGGAAAAGGGATATACACTTAATGGTAAAATAATTCGCTTTGCAAAAGTGGTTATAGGTAACTAACAAAAATCATAAAATACATAAGGAATTATAATGAGCAAGCGAGACTATTATGAGATATTAGAAATTTCCAAAAGCGCCAGTGCAGATGAAATAAAAAAAGCCTACCGCAAAATGGCAATTAAATTTCATCCGGATAAAAACCCCGGCGATAAAGTTGCGGAAGAGAAATTCAAAGAAGCTGCAGAGGCATATGAAATATTAAGTTCTCCTGAAAAGAAACAACGCTATGATCAATACGGACATGCTGGTATGGGCGGCAATGCAGGTTTTGGTGGCGGCGGTGGCTTTGGCGGTATGAACATGGATGATATTTTCAGTCAGTTTGGTGATATTTTCGGCGGTCACTTTGGTGGTGGCGGCTTTGGTGGCGGAGGCAGAGGTGGAAGACGCGTTAATCGTGGATCCAATCTGCGTGTAAAAGTAAAAATGACACTGGAAGAAATTGCAAATGGTGTTGAGAAAAAAATAAAAGTCAATAAATATATTGCCTGCAAAACCTGCAGTGGTAGTGGCGCAAAAAATGGATCCGCTTTTAACACCTGCAATACCTGCAGAGGAACCGGCCAGGTAACACGCGTTACCAACACCATCTTGGGAGCCATGCAAACAACAAGCACCTGCCCTTCTTGCGGTGGCGAAGGTCAAAGCATCTCCGATAAATGTACAAATTGCCATGGTGATGGTATTGTTAGAGACGAAGAGGTAATCAATATCAATATTCCGGCAGGAGTTGCAGAAGGAATGCAGCTATCTGTAAATGGAAGAGGAAATATGGGAGCACGTGGCGGTGTAGCTGGTGACCTAATTATTGTTATTGAAGAAATTGAACACGAGCATTTGAAACGTGATGGTATAAACTTATTTTATGATCATTACATCAGCTTTATAGATGCAGCAATGGGAACGCACATTGAAGTACCAACCATTGATGGAAAAGCAAAAATAAAAATAGACCCGGGTACACATAGCGGAAAGGTACTTCGTTTAAAAGCCAAAGGATTGCCGGATATTAATAGTTATGCAAAAGGTGATATTTTGGTAAATATTAATGTATGGACACCGCAAAATTTAACAAAAGAAGAAAAGAAAATATTGGAAGATTTAAGAGATTCAGAAAATTTTAAACCCAATCCAAGTAAAAAGGATAAAGGATTTTTTGAACGCATGAAACAGTATTTTGAATAGAAACGTTTGTTGATAGAGAAAATCCCAAAGGTTATAACCCTTTGGGATTTTTTGTTTAATTAAGCCTGTCTGTTTTTTTATTTAGCTTCTTGATGGGTATAATCCATCCGTACAAATAATATAATTTATTCCCAAATAAGGCTGCATATTATTGTGTGGTTGACTACCTCCTGTTGGTGTAATGGAGGTAGGGTTTAAAGCAGTATTCGGAGGCGTTGTATTAAAGCCCAATGTTGATACAAAGCTTCTGCCTGCCAATGATCCAGGAGTGGCAATGCTTGCACCGTTTGTTGCAGCTGCCTGAGTAGAATCGGCAGAGCTAACCAACGCAGCGTGTGTATGTGCCGGGATCTCTGTTTGAATCAATGTGTGATTTTGCTCACCGGAAACTTCCCCCAGATCTACTGTTTGTAAGCCTGGCCCGGTTCCTTGTCCAACCGGAACGCGACCCTTTAAATCGGGAAGTGCAAATGTTGTTTGACCGTCGCCTCCATACGTGGTTCCTAATATGGAAAATAGTGCTGTGTTTTGTGAAATAGACATTAGCTGACCATTACAAATTGCCCATCCTCTTGGTGCAAAATTGCCAGCGAAAATTTTGATGATTCCGATGAATTCGTCCATAAGTTTAAGTTTTAAAAGGTTTATACTAATTGATTTGTCAAGAAATTTTAAGCGCAAAATGTAAAGACCCCATATATGTAATGGGTAAGTCAGGTAAATCGATTATTGAAATTGATTATTTGCCACTCGTTTGGAAAGTAAGAGTGCAAACACTAAGCAACAGGTTACTTAAACATGATGGTTAAAAAACAGGCATTGAGTTGCCTGTTTTTTAACAGAAATAAAAATGGAAATCTGATGAATGTATTAAACTGATTTGAGGTTCTCAGGTATTTTAAATCTTATAATAATTATTTTTTATTGCATAAATTGCAAGTCCCACCCGTGTTTTTACACCGATCTTATGAAATAAAGCATCCCGGTAACCATCAATCGTTTTCGGGCTTAAAAACATTTTATCGGCAATTTCTTTATAGGTAAGCTCTGTGCAAATAAATTTTAGCATTTCACGTTCACGATCCGAAAATTTAATTTTTTCCGTTTTATCCGAATCTGATTTCAAGGAATGAACGAGGAAATTGGTTACGCCTTCGGTATAATAAACTCCCTTTTCAATAATTGAATCGAGTGCCAATTTCAACTCTTCATCATCAATTAATTTGGAAATATAACCGCATGCACCCAGTTTAATGATTTTGATAATGGTTTCTTCATCATCATTCATGGAAAGCGCCAAAACCTTAATTTGCGGATATTCTTCATTTAATACCTTCATGGTTTCAAAGCCATTCATGATAGGTGTATTAATATCCAATAAAACGATGTCAGGGATGTTTTTTTTGTTTTTTAATTTTTCTAAAAGCTCTTTACCATTGTTCAGGTCAAAGAGTATTTCATACGTGTTAAATCCCTCTATAAGTTCTGCTATCGCCTTAGATACTAATTTGTGGTCGTCGACAATAATAATAGATGGTTTCATAATACAGATTGTTTTTTAATTGTCACACCCTGTTTCATTCCGTATATTTTATACGATATTTAACATGATACGTTTTGGTTATTATATGTTTTATATATTAAATAACCATGTTGTGGTTAATTTAATAATGTGTTTTTAAAATTCTTAACCGTCAACTTCAAACTTGTTCCTTCTACTCCTGATTTGTATTCGCTAACAGCGCCGATGAGGGTGGCCCTGTTTTTAATGTTAGAGATTCCGTTCCCTTGATTCATTCTCAGATTCATATCGAATCCTTTACCATTATCTGAGATATCGAGTACAAAGTTATCATTATCATAATTCAAAACGATATTTAATTCACTTGCATTTGCATATTTTATCGTATTGCAAATAAATTCCTGAATGATTCTAAAAATAATGATTTTTGTATCAGAGCCAAAAGGTACGATTTCTCCTTTAATCAATAAAATCGTTTTTACAGATTCCAGCTTATTGATTCGTTCAATTTCCATGGTGAGGGCATTCAGTAAGCTAAATTGCTTGATTTTATCCGTATTCGGCATTTTTGATAAAATCCTTAATTCTGAAATGGCCATATCCACAACACTATTTGCTTCCTGGAGTTTCTCATTCGTTCTTTTTTCGGGGTGTTTAACAACAGTGGTCAGGTGAATTCTTGCTACGGTTAACAATTGACCGATATTGTCGTGAAGCTCCCTGCTGATCTGTTCCAAAATGTGTTCTTGGATCTCGATTGTGACATTCGCCAACTCATGTTTATAAGCCAGCTCCAACCTCTTTTTCTCTTCGATATGTCTTTTTTTGCTGTTTTTAAAAAGTATAAAAAACAGCAATAAACAAAAGCATAGGAATAAAAACAGAACAGTTCCAATAATTAGTGCAAATGCGACTTCCTCCTGCTGCTGCATACGATCCCGATTATAAAAAACGAATACATAATGTAATTTAAAACCTCAATGATTTTAAAGTATGCCGTAAATATCCGCATATAATTCAAAGAAAGATAATTGTATACGGACATATATGGAATGTTGCAAACATAGAAAATAAAGAGGCCAAGCATGATCCAAAAGCGAGGATAAGTGGTGTAGTTTTCTACATTCGTTGAAACCAATAATTCATAAAAAAAATAGGCGGAACCAAGTGTAATGAATAAACAACCAATTGTAAAAGAGTAGCTGGTTAAAGCATTTACCTCATCCTTGATCAAATAATAATTTACAACCGAAGCAATTAAAAAAAAGCCAATACAAATAGCAAGTACTTTTTTTGCCCAGGGTGAATAAATACTTTTATGAATGAATACTAAAAGAAAACCTATTTGTAAAGTGGACAACGTATTATAATAACTGATGTTAGAATGATATAACTGCCCAATTACAAAAACTCCTATCGCTTCACCTGCAAGTACAAAAAACAAATAATATGGCAATGTGGTAAGGGCATTTCTTTTAAGCGATTTATAATAAATAACGCTTAAAAGAAATGACACAAATTCAAAAATAATGATAAGAATTAACCAGATATTAATCATTTTATTGGCCTAAATAAGCTGCTGATGATGTAAGACAATTTGGTGGACATAATCCTCCATGATTTAATGCAATTGTACTTTGTACCGCTGCTGGTGCTGCTGCAGCTCTTGCTCCCTCTCCATCACCTGCATGATGATTTTCTGCACCTGAGTTAGCAATTGGCAATGGTTCAAAATCAGAGTGAGATTGATCCTTGCTGTTTAAATAAGTAGGAACCAACACCAATGTTACATGATTTCTTTGTTCAGCAGGAATTGAGCTCATATACGCCGATTCTCCTTCTTTTTTTTCAGGGTATACCGTGAAATACATACGTACACCATCAGCTTTTACTGGTTGACTTTCAGCTTCTTTTATAAATTCTTTTAGCTCCTCAATCGAGAACCATACGCATCTTGAATCCTCAAATGCAGCGGCACTACCTCTCGCTTCACGGCTTTTAGTAAGTAAATCAACCCGCTCCTGTTTATATTTAGCAACCATTGCTTTTATGTCATCAACTGGAATTGTATGTTTTAAAACAGTTTCTGTTGGATGATCAACTGTTACGCTGTCGATCAACTGATCTGTTTTTGTGGTTGTGTGGCTGTTACAGGCCATCATTGCAAAAACAACTGTTGTGCAAAGTCCTAAGTAAATTTTTGTTTTCATAATTGAGTTTGTGTTTGAATTTGATTCAATATTACAATTAATTTATCGGATTCTAAACAAGCAAAGGCTGGCAAAGAAAATAATAGAATAACGCATACCTTTAAAGTTATTCATTCTATTAGGTTCTAATGAACTACGATCCATTTTAAATTCAGACAAAATCCTTTTAGGGTACAGGAAAAACCCCTGCTGTTCATAGGTGTATTATAGCATAACACTACACATGTATCACCTGCCACCATCGTCGTACGTGTTTTCAAATCCTTTCTCACAGTATGTTCTTCGCACTACACTTCCTTTTTTAGGAGGAAAAAACCTGCGCCTCATCCCATATTTTCTATTTCTCATTCAGTTTTCTTCCTCTTGATTGACGGCCGTTTTCGAACAACCTTTGTGGTAGAAATTAGTTCATTAAAAACAATAAAATAAATAAAAGCAAAAGGATCAACCGGGTGTCCTTTATCATCCGGGGAACAAAAACGAGAACAAAATGAAAAGCAAACTAAAGACAATAATTATGGCAGTAGCGATCAGTTATGGACTGCTATTTTTTACAGGTTGTTGCAAACCGGAAGTAATAGGAAATGTGCCAAATGTTTTAAGACCTCAGGAAACCAGTTTATGGTGCTGGGCAGCAACCACACAAATGCTTGCGCAACATTTCAATATAAGTGTTACTCAATGTGATTTAGCAAACCACCGTTTCGGAAAAACAAATTGCTGCACCCCTAAAAATCAGGGATCATCCTGCCCTAAAACAGATGATTGCAAAAAAGCAGGTTGGTTGGAACTGGACTATGCCGGTGTAAAATTCGATGAAAGTGCTACCGCATTAAGTTTTGATGATTTGAAAAGACAAATTTTCTGCTCTAAAAAACCAATGGGTTATGCCTATGGTGGAACAGGTATCGGGCATGTACTGGTTATAAAAGGATATGTTACTGTTGGAGGTACAAATTATTTGGTTCTTAATGACCCATGGTCCCCATGTGTCGGAGCAGAGCGCCTTATTACTTACGAAGAATACAAGGACCCTGCTGGTGATGTCACCCACTGGAGCACATTCTTTAACATCGAAAAAAAATAAACTACAAACATTTAAAATCAAAAAAAATGAAAATATATAAGCAAATAATTCTGGCGGCTTTTATCGTAACGGTTGTTTCGTGTAGCCGAAAAGATCATGATTCCAACAATTCAAATGATGATACAGCTTATTTTAAAACGCAAAGCGAAGCAGTAATAAGAGGTAAAAATGATTTAATAAGTGTGTTGCGATCTACATCTGCATTTCAAATTGCAGTTAATCCTGAGCTGCTACAAAAATCGCAACCCGGTATTTCTATTAAACACCTGGAAGTTGATTTTGACCAGTTACTGAAACAAGATGGGTTGAATAATTTGAGTGCGTTGAGAAACAGCCCAAAAAGTGATATCAATACACTGATGGTGGATAACAATCTGGTAACGGTTGTTCAAACCACCCATTCTCCAAAAGGTTGGACCGTAACAGGCTTAGCTGATTCAGGGCTTTCGAATGAATTGAGTGAAATACTCAGTGCACAATCCAACTCAAAGATTAATGAAGTTACACTGTTTGAGATTCCTAACCTGCAGGCTTTTATTTACCAGGTTAAAACAGCAGAAGGTGAAAGTTATTTCACCAATTACAACGGTTTTAGTTTAAAAGAAAGTGTTTCAATTGAACAGCTATATCCATTGTTGCACAATGATGCATTAGTACTTGAACGAACATATGGCGATGAATTGAAATCTAAAAAATTAGTAAAATAAAACGAACGAAAGCATATAGGAGTTAACCGAAAATCCCACAACAGAGTAGGTACCACCAAAAAATATTTTAGTTATGAAAACAGATGAAAACGCAGAGCGCTTGCTCAGCATCCGAAAACACACAAACTTGTACTTGCTACAAAACCCGAATTATTTTGGAACCATTCCAGATGTAGGGTTAAACAAAATCTATAAACCGGTTTACGATCTAAAGTTGAAAAGCTATTATGAACAACTTGGTTGCGTTAGCTACAATCCTGTTACAGAAAAATTGAACGCTGTTGTGGTTGTTAAACGGGCAAGTGGATATTTGGGAACTCCTTGTCAAGGCGGAAGTAAAGAGTATGTACGTTTTTATGTAGATTACAATAACAATGGAAACTGGATAGATGAAGGTGTTGTGAGTGTTGGTGTATACGATCATAATTTTGACGAAGATCTATGCTACGATGTAGAGTTGAAAATCACTCCAAAAATCAAACACTGCTGTGATAAAAAACCGGTATTGCCAAGGGTAAGAGCTATTTTATCATGGAACCTGATGCCACCTGCAAATCACCCGAACTGGAATTTTATCTGGGGTGATGTAAAGGAAGCAAATGTACAAATTGCACCTCGAAAAGATTGGTTCTGCTTGTTCAGCCATTTTACGGATCTTGTAATTAAAGATAAAAAAGCATTTGAAGTCATCAATGAATCGAAACTAATTGCCGCATTCGAAAAAAATAATCCGCAGTTAAAGGAATTATCAGCAGGTAACCAGGTCGAATTAAGCATAGCCGATTTGAAAAAATTATATGGGAAAGAGGTGGAGGATCACCGTATTCTTCACTCAACAATTGATAAATTATCATTGAACTTAACAGCGGCCCAACTTCCATTGGAATTATCAAACCTTGGAATTGACTGGGACAAGGTGAATGATTTTATTTACAAACCAATTTTCAATACGTCGTATGAGGAAGTACATTGCGTAAGTTTAAATAAAGATCAAAATGCCTTGCATGCAGTCGTTGAAATTAAACGTGATACAGGATATTCCGGTGGGCTATGCACGAAAGGAAGTAAAGAGTATGTGGCATTTTATATGGATTTTGGTTCCGGTTGGATTTATATGGGAACTTCCTCGGGCAATGTTCATGACATACCTGGTGCAGGCGCAAAAAATTTATACTATGATATTTCTCTTCCGGTAAATATTGAGAAGTATAGAAAAGAATGGTGCGCCGTTGGCAAAGCAAAAGTAAAAGCTATTTTATCATGGAATGTTCCACCGCCACCATTTTCACCAAACTATACTGCACATTGGGGTGATTGGGAGGAAGCTTTTGTTGAAATTAAACCATTACCAAAAGGTGTCACACCCGGTATTACACTTCCATTTATTGAAAAATTTGGTGGTATGGTTGTAACTGATATCAATCCGTTTACAGGATTGGCGACCACCACTGGAGGTTCTTCTTCCTTGCCAGGAGCAAACCAAAGTCCGTTTGATGGAAGAATAGAAATTGTTGGTCATATTTTCAATTTGGTATCCAACATGAAATACCGTTTCCTGATCACCGAACCTGGTGGAGCTGTGGGTACATTGAATACGGCACAAAATATCGATACCGATTTTAATGGGGTCATTACACATCATACACTTATTCCGGACGCAGATGGCTGGTATGATTACCTTGCAGTTGGTGGAAATAATATTATTGGTGATAAGTTAGCAGATTTCTACCCATCCGTAGAAGGTAAATATAAAATCAGCATCGAAGCGAAAGATGTGTTTAATGTGATTCATGGTGGTAATGCTGTTGTATTCGTAGTTGATAAGAAAGCGCCAGAAGTTGCAATAGACATTACCAATGGAAGTGGAAATTGTGGTTTGGATTTTAAACCAGGTGACACATTGGAAGGTACTTACTCCATCTTTGATGAACATGTAAGTGGTTTTAGTATTTACATGACCCCTGCAAAACCTGGAACATCTATTGAAATTGATGGTCTTCCTGTTTCGTCGGTTAATCTTCCCACAACGATTACATCCAAATCAGGAACCTGGAAATTGTACACAACAGCTGGTGTTACTCCAACCTGTGGATACAATATCCGAATTGATGGAAGTGATCGTACAATTATAAACAGTGGCTATATCGGTCATTATGATGCAGCGATTCAGGGATTCTGTTTGAATAAATAACAGATTTAATTTTTCTAAAAGACTCCAAAGAACTTTTTTCTTTGGGGTCTTTTTTTCATACACCAGCTTCATGTTGACTTTTTTATACAGATAAATTAAATAAATGAATAGAAGAAACTACCGTTTGATTTTAAAACAAACCGTTCGTTAAAAAACGGTCACTGAATGAATGAAAAAAATGCTTTAAAAAAAATTGGTATAAGAATTTCTTCAAATTTGCTGCATTAGAAAGTCAAAAAGTAATTCTCCCCACCTTACTTTTTATTCAAAAAGTATGCATTAAGACCGATTGAAAAGCAAACAAATTATCATTACAAGCAATTAATTATTTACCTAAAAAATTTATTATGAAAAAAAGATTATTTTTTTTAGCATCCATGCTGGGTGCTTACACGTTAAGTGCTCAAACTTTTCAACCGTATACAACGCGTTACGGAAAACCTTTAAATGACGCTGTTTATGATAGTGTTTATTACAGAGGATTATTCGGCAATCCGGATTCAACTACTATTTATGATGAAAATAAAAGAGTCAACATTGTATACAATGCCGATCATCTGGAAGTAAGTGAACTGGAAAAAGGTATCGACTGGTGGGGAAGTCCTGGCGTATGGCTAAATGGGTTTAAACACACATTCACTTACGATGCCAATAAAAGATGGGTTGGGAAAACAACTCAATTATGGAACGGATCAGGTTATGACAACTATCAAAAATTTATAATCACCTATAATTCCAATAACAAAGAAACAAGTGCGATCTATCAATCATGGACCGAGGCTACCAGCAGCTGGTACAGTGGAGCGAAAGATTCAATTATTTACGACGGTTCAGGAAAGATATTGGAAGCAATACATTATGGCTGGAACTCTTTGATCAACAATTGGGAATTTGATAATAAATGGGCATATACGTATTCTGGTAATTTGATAATTTCATCCTTGTATTCAAGATATGATGGAAGCAACTGGAACCCATTGGTACGTTACTCCTTTAGTTACACAGGAACAAACAATGATTTTGTTTTAGGCGAATATTGGACAGGGCAAACCTGGTTAAAGACAGGTAAATTTAGTTACGAGTTTAATGAAGCAGGACAAGTAACAAAAGAAACACTCAGAAGTCAGCAAAACAGTGTTTGGTTTAAATCAAATGTGAATACAAATAACTACAATGCAAATGGAATTTTGAAAAAGCATACACATAAGGTGTGGTTTGGAGCAAACGACAATAGTTTTTCAGGTAATCAACAACAATATTACCTGCACCATCCGCAACCCTATGCTGCACCATTAGCAGGTACATCGGCTGATAAAGCAAAAAATGATGAGGTGTCCATTTATCCAAACCCATCTAGCGGAATTTTCAATGTAAAACTTCCAGATAATGAACAAGTAAAAACAATCCAGGTTTTTAATGCAGTTGGCGAAAAGGTATTGGAACAAAGCGGTTCCGAGGTAAATCTGGACAGTATAGCAAAAGGAATGTATGTTGTGAAGATTTATAATGGAGAAAATGTGTATCAAGAGAAAATGGTAATTGAGTAGGTAAACACAAGAAACACAGCTTCAGTTATTTCAAAGGAGAATATTCAAATGAATATTCTCCTTTGTGCTTTCTATGGCAAGGGCGTGCTGTAAAATTTGTACTTGCATTTCGTTATATTGTTAACTTTGTGTAATTAAAATGATACAAATGCAATCTATTCTTTCAGCACAGCATATCGTAAAAAAATATGCAAATCATACAGCCTTGAATGATGTTTCTATTGAAATTCCTACGCAAAGTATATTTGGTTTGTTAGGTCCGAATGGAGCAGGGAAAACATCCTTGATCCGGATCATCAACCAAATTACAGGACCGGATCAGGGAACTGTTTTATTTGATGGGCAACAGTTGTCACCAAAGCATATTGAACAAATTGGGTATTTGCCCGAGGAACGTGGCTTGTATAAAAAAATGAAAGTCGGGGAGCAGGCGTTATATCTGGCACAATTAAAAGGGTTATCCGGAGCAGATGCAAGAAAAAAACTAAAACATTGGTTTGAAAAATTTGAGATGATGACCTGGTGGGATAAAAAGGTGGAGGAGCTTTCAAAAGGGATGCAACAAAAAGTGCAATTTATTGTCACCGTTTTACATGAACCAAAATTACTTATCCTGGATGAACCGTTCAGTGGTTTTGACCCCATCAATGCCAATTTGATAAAAAATGAAATTTTG
>DAORKB010000101.1:0-12114 GCA_035439365.1 Bacteroidia bacterium | reverse complement strand
GAGGCACAGGAAGTGATCAGAAGAAGTATGCAGGATTATAAAAACAAGTATTCGAAATATCATTAATCGCAGCAACAACCCAGCAGGTTTTTCAAACCTGTTGGGTTAAAAATAAATGCACACCCTAAATGTATATTGCATCCCTGGTTTAGGAATGACCACACGGTTATTTAAAGATCTGCGATTGCCAAATTGCAACATTATATATATTAAATGGATATCTCCATTAAAAAATGAAACGCTTCCTGAATATGCAGGTCGTTTGTCTACTCAAATTGATTCTTCCAAACCTTTTGTATTGATAGGTGTTTCCTTTGGTGGTATGTTGGCCATTGAGATTGCAAAAAAGTTGCAACCACTTCAAACCATTCTTGTTTCAAGTAGTAAAGTAAGTGCAGAGCTTCCGTCTCAATTACTGATTTTTAAATACATTCCTTTGCACTTAGCACTTTCGGATGTGATGTGTTTAAAATTAGCATGGCTTATCAAAAACAAGTTAGGTGTTACAAAGGAATTGGAGCCAGTGTTTAAAGAATTGCTGGTGCTGCCTCCTGAAAACTATTATTCCCGCGCCATACATATGATTCTTCATTGGAAGAATGAAACTGTTCCATCGGGTGTTATTCAGATTCATGGAAATTCAGACCGGATACTTTTTTATAAAAAGAATATAGATTACGATCATATAATTGAAGGCGGAACCCATTTTATGATTTTGGATCGAGCTGATGAAATTAGTAAGATAATTGCAGAAGAGCTTAATAAATATCAACGATCCGGTTTTTAATCCCGAAGGGGTTGAGTCTTCTGATTTCCACCCATCAACACATACTGAATAATATTCGCGCCCATTTTTAATGACTTCTGATGTACCTCCGGTGAGTCCTTATGTACCTCATAACTTTCCCAGCCATCGCCCAAGTCACATTCATAATCATAGAAGCAAATCAAGCGACCTTCGTAAATTAACCCGTATCCTTTGGGTGCGGTTCCTTCGTGCTCATGAATTTTTGGTAAACCATTCGGGAAGTCATACTTCTGATGATAAATAGGGTGGGAGAAAGGCAGCTCCACAAAATCCAATTCAGGAAAAACTTTTTTCATCTGTGGACGAATGAATTTATCCATTCCATAATTATCGGATATTTCCAGAAAACCACCACCTATTAAATAATTACGCAGGTTTTCGGTTTCCTGTGCATTAAATAAAATGTTACCATGACCGGTGATGTGTACCAACGGATAGTTGAACAACTCTGCACTGCCTACTTCTACTATTGCTTGTTCGGGATTAATGTTTGTTTTTAAATTTTCGTTACAAAATTTAATGAGATTCGGTAAAGAGGTTTCCAGGTTTGCATACCAGTCACCACCACCACTGTATTTCAGCAGTCCTATTTGATAAGTTGGAGCAGGCGTATACGCACTTAGAACAAAAAGAAAAACAAAACAAAAAACTATTTTTTTTATCACGGCTGAAAAAATTAAGCGTTCAATCGTTCCTTAGCTGCTTTATAAGCGAGAAACATTTCATTAAAACGATTCAATATCTGTTCAAGAAAAGCATCATCCACCATTTTTTTTATTCCTTCCACGCCGTCTATTTCTGAATGCGACAGTTTATAGGTTTGTTCCATTGGCCCTGCTTCAAATTTTACCTGGTATTTATCATTCATTGAAAAAATACTGATGGTTAATTTAGGATGTGGAATATTGGCAATGATGCGCATGCGTATATATATCTTTGAAATTATCGTTCAACTTTATAAGGACCACTGTTAAAAATATTTGATCCTTCATCTCCTTCTTTTCTTATTTTTTCCTGGATCACTTTAGCAAGCACCGCATAGTGTCCCAATTTATTATTTTTTAAAAACACAGCTGCTTTTTCATCTCCATTAATATAATTGGCCATTGCTGCCCAATGATAATTACCTTTGGTCATGAGCAATTTAAAAGCTGCTGCATCTTCCCAAATAGCATTTACAAAAGCAGCAAGGCTGATGTGTTTATTCACTAATAAATATTGCATTGGTTTGGCATGTCGGCTCACCGCATCTTTCAACATCACCAGTTCTTCAAAATTATTGTCGTGAAGCCATTGCCCAGCTCTGGAATCTCCATTTACCCATTCGGCAGTTATTTCTATGACTTCTTTAGGATAAAGCATAGTGAGATAGATTTAAAATTTTACCATCAATCGAAGATTCAATTGCCGGCTTGTTAAGTAATTTGGAATTGCATATTGGCGATTGGTGACATCTTCTACCCAAAGATAAGAAACCGTATTGTTTATTCCCAGAATATTAAAAACTTCCAGACTTATCCAGGCCGATTTAATATATCGTAAAACACTGCCTGGTTTAATTTCCCTGTTTTCTTTTAAGGGTTGATAGGAAAAACCGATGTCTACTCGTCGGTAGGAAGGCATGCGGTTGATTTGTAAATATTTGGGTGATCCGGGCGCGCCGTATGGAATACCTGAACCAAACAACAAATTTAAATGAACTTTAAATTTTGGATATTTAGGAATTTGATCCTGAAAGAATATGGCGAATGTAACCAACTGATCGGTAGGACGGGGAATAAAGCCAGGTTCAATACGTGTACTATCCAATTTTGTAACAACTTGCGTTACTTTGTTGGTGTCAAGTGTGTAATCATAATAATAATCACCTTTAATATCTTCTCTGGTTTGTGATAAGGAAATAGATGCCCATGATTCAAGACCTTTTACAAACTCTCCGTTTATTTTCAAATCAATTCCTCTTGCATAACCTTTTGCATTGTTTTGAGCCGAATAGCGGATGCGCACATTGTCAATATCATAAGGCACAATATTATCCAGGTATTTGTAATAGAGTTCAACAATGAATTTAAATGGACGTTGCCATGCTGTGAAATTACGATCGCCACTTAATACAAAATGAATAGAAGTTTGTGCTTTTAAATTGTAATTGATGTTTCCTTTACTGTCACGCAACTCACGGTAAAACGGTGGCTGATAATAATAACCTGTTGAAAATTTAAACAGGAAATCCCGTTTCCAATGAGGCTTGTAACCAACTGTAGCACGCGGCCCAACAAGTATCTGATCGTTTAGTGTCCAGTAATTGGCTCTGATCCCAATGGTTGCAGAAATAAATGAAGTGTCTTTTAATTCTTTCGACAAATTGGTTTGTACATATCCTGAAACACGATCAGACGTCAATGCAATTTTTTGTTTGATTACATCTTGAATTACAATTTCCTGTGGATTGGTGTATGGAATTGAAAACCCTGCACTATCTACATATTTCCACTCACTAAGTTTATCATTTATTTCTTCATGCGAATACTTTGCTCCCCACAATACTTTTGCATTACGTGAAAAAGCATAGGTACCTTTGTGTTCGGCACTGTAAACATATGCTTCCAAATTGGTACGTGCATGATTCAGATAGGTTCCTACGCCAAGGTTTCCGATTACTTCACCAAAATTAGATTTTCCAAAATCAGTTTCTAATTGATCGATATAATATTGCCCTTGAATGTCAAACCCTTCATATTCCTTACTTTTAAAAACAGAACCGATAAATTTCAATGTTGTTTTTTCATCATCTGATCTGTAGTTTGCAGATAATGCACCCAATGAAGTAACAAATTTATCAAGTTCTTGTCCATCAAAATAAACTTTAAAACGTAGGGCCTGATTAAACGTACCAAAAGTTGTTTCACGGGATTGTGGTATAACCTGGTATTTATTGCTTGCATAATTTCCAAGAAAATCAAGTTGCCAGTTACTTGTCAAATCATATGTGGTATAGGCCTGAACATCGGCAAAAAAAGGAGTGTACTCACCACGTGTATCCATTTTTGAAAGAATGTATCTGTTGGTTTTATACCGTGCTCCAATGGTCCAGGTAAAACGATAATTTTTAGAAGAACCTTCCAGGTGCAGGTTACTGCCCAGCAAGCTACCAGAGGCAGTACCTGCAAATTTACGTGGCTGACGATATTGTACATCCAAAACCGATGACATTTTATCTCCATATTTTGCTTCAAAACCACCGGCAGAAAAGACCACAGATGAAACCATATCCGGATTTACAAAACTTAAACCTTCCTGTTGACCTGAACGGGTTAGAAAAGGACGGTAAATTTCAATGCCATTTACATATACGAGGTTTTCGTCAAAATTTCCACCACGAACAGAATAGGCTGAACTTAATTCATTGCGACTGGAAACTCCCGGAAGTGTAAAGAGTATAGCGTTGAAATCTTCACTGGCAGTAGGAATACGTGTAATGTTCAAGGGATCCAGACGTGTTATTTCCTGATAACGGCCATCACCGGAAACTTCCACAACGCTCATGTTGTTTTTAAATACAAGAGCATAACTGATTTCTTTTTGTTCTCCCTCGTTAAGTTTTATTTTTTTGCGGTATTGATTGTAATTGATGTTACTGAATACAATTGTAATATCAGTATTTGCCGGAACCGAATATTCGTATGTTCCTTTGTCATCCGTATAAACTGGAGTTGTGGCAGAACCCAGAATTGAAATGGTTACATTTTCAATTGCAACACCTTCTGCATCTGTAATTTTTCCATAGATCTTCGCAGTAGTTTGTCCGGCAATATGCAGGGATAGAAAGGCAAATAAACTGGTAATTAAAAAGTAAAAATTCCTTGTACTATTCACGTTAAATAATTTTGTCTATCCCTTAACTGAGTATGGTGCGATTGTATTGTAGCTGATGAAATTTATTTTTCTTTAAAATCTCCATTTTGCCAGGCTTTGATAAACTTTGCCCAGGCAACGGGGTTTAACAAGTTATTGGGTGGTAATTGTCCCGCATAATATAATTTGCTTTGATATTGTTGTTGAGAGTATTTATAATTCATACTTGCATCCATGGCCATCCCCATCATTTTTTCCTTCATATCTGTTCTGGCCATGTTTTTACCGGCACGTGCCATATCATCTTCTGGCAAATTCAACTTTAAAAAAGAGGCTTTAAATTGCTCTCGGGTGGGCCATGGATAAATTACGGTTTCCTTTAAATGTATGGTATCTGATTGCAATACCTGGATCAATGAATATTTACTGGATGTAAGCGTATCCGGGATAACAAATACAGCGTTACTATATCCAATTGCAGAAAATTCAATTGTATCTCTGATTTGAGCAACAAAGGAAAAATAGCCAAAGTAATCGCTTACCGTTCCATGACTACTTCCCCTGATAATAATACTGGTATAAGGAACGGATTTTAAACTGTCTCCTTCAACGACAATACCTGAAAACTGAACCAAAGCGCGTTTAGAAGCAGGGGAAGCAAGTTTATTTTGTGCAAAAGCAGAAAAATGAAACAACAGGAATAAAGAAACAATTAATCGAAAATAATTCATAGCTGAGAGATGATTAAATTTATCCAAAAATACACAAATATTAGGCTATCCTGGATAAAATTTAACAAACCAATCCTACACGGCAAGGTTATTTGGTATTATAAGGTTATCAGCACCGATTATTATGCTAAAGTTGTAGTGAATTGCAGAGGGGTTGATTATTAGTAATTTAACAACATTTTTTTATCATTTAAAGATGAGGAAGATTGAAATTTTTAACGAAATTTACCCAAATCTTTAAAAACTTTCATACGTGATAAAAAAAATATTATCCACACTGGGCATCCTTTTCACCTTTTCATCAGTGGCTCAAATTACAATCACATCAGCAGATATGCCTGATGCGAATGATTCATTATATATCAGTACGACTACATCTATGGGGGGACATGATCCTTCAGAAACAGGTGCCAATCATAATTGGGATTATTCCGATTTAGTTCCGGCATATCAACAAGGTGTGAAATTCATTGCACCTGGTAAATTTCCTTCTGTATATAATTTTTTATTCAATGCATTAACAACGTCTTACGGAAGAAATAATCCGTTGATTTCTTCCATCGATATTCAAGGTATTAAGGTGGATGCATCCATTGATTTTTTTAAAGAGTCAAGTTCTTCGCTCAACCAAATAGGAGTAGGTTATCTTGTGAATAATATTCCGTTACCATTTTCATATAAACATCCGGATGTTATTTATAAATTTCCACTCAATTATTTAAATACGGATTCCTGCGATTTTGATTTTGGCCTGGCAATTCCTGGTTATGGGTATTATGGACAAAGTGGACATCGCCTGAATCTGGTTGATGGATGGGGAGAATTAAAAACTCCATATACAAATTATAGCCATACTTAAGGGTAAAATCTATTATCAACGTTATAGATACACTATACAATCAAGCAGACAGTGTGGGTATGTCTATTGTAAGATCACCACATTATGAATACAAATGGTTTGCACAAGGGTCTAAAATACCGGTTTTGCAAATTGATGGAATGCTTATTTCTTCGCAACTCGTTTATTCAATCAGCTATATCGACACCGCCCGAAAAAATGTAATTCACTTAGGAATCGATAAAGAGAATTTTAACGACAATGTTCAGTTGTTCCCCAATCCGGCAAACGATAATTTTACAATAAGCCTTGATTTGGGTGATAGAAAACGTGTACAAATTGCACTTGTAGATGTATTGGGTAAGGATGTAAAACGTGTCGCAAATGAACAGCTTTCCCCCGGTAAACATCAATATTTGGTTGATGTATCTAATTTGCCAACAGGTATCTACTTTTTGAACATCATCAGTGGATCTTCGATGGTCGTCGAAAAAATAAATATTGTTCATTAAACAAAATAAGAGCAAAATGTGATAAATGCTAAAGGTTTCGAGAAAACCTTTAGCATTTTTTATGACGCACTCATTCTGTTTTTATATTGCAATACTTTTATTAAATTCGCAACCTAATTTACTTCAAATGAGCAAATTTAATTCATTACAGGTTGCAGATGTGGTGCGAGAAACACCGGATGCCGTTTCCGTTGCGTTTACTGTTCCCGAGCAATTTAAAAGTGACTACACCTTTAAGCAAGGTCAATATTTAACATTAAAATTTAAGATAAACGGAGAAGAGCTTCGTCGTTCCTATTCCATTTGTAGCAGTTACTACGAAAATGAATTGCGTGTAGCGGTTAAAAAAGTAAAAGATGGAAGGGTTTCGACGCATATCTTTAATACCTTGAAAAAAGGCGACACCATTGAAGTAATGACCCCTATGGGTAATTTTTTTACGGAAATGAACGCTGCAAATAAAAAAACATATGTGTTGTTTGCAGGAGGAAGTGGTATTACTCCCATGTTTTCTATATTAAAAACAGTTTTAAAAGATGAGCCACAAAGCCGCATTATACTATTTTATGGGAATAATGATGAAGCATCTGTAATTTTTAAAAGGAAAATTGAAGAATTTGCGGTTGCAAATGCGGATCGTTTAAATGTGATACACATATTGAATGATGCACCTGCTGGTCATCCCGAATTATTGAAAGGGATGATGACCAAAGAAAAGAATATTCAATTGATTAAAAATTACGTTGACACCAATGCTAACAATGAATATTTCATTTGTGGTCCGGGTGTGATGATGGACAATGTGGTGGCTGCTTTAAAAGAATTAAAAACAGATGAATCAAAAGTTCATATCGAATATTTCTCATCACCTGTAAATGCTGAAGATGTAAAACCATCTGCAGCTGTTGCGAAAGGTGCTGTGGCTACCATTATTATTGATGGCGAAGAACATAAAATTGAGTTGCAGGAAAATGAAGCGATACTGGAAGCTGCCTTACGAGTTGGTTTAGATGCACCGTATGCCTGCCAGGGTGGATCCTGCTGTACCTGCAGGGCATTGCTACAAGATGGTAAAGTAGAAATGGCTGTGAATTATGCATTATCCGCTTCGGAAGTAAAACAAGGATTTATTTTAACTTGCCAAAGTCGTCCAACAACTTCAACTGTTGTGGTGAATTACGATAAGGGGCTTTAAAAATAAGTGTGAGTGCGGAGAGCGAGAGCGATCCACACGCACACTTATTTTTCCATCCAGCAACTGAGCGGTAGCGAAAGTTGCGCGTCTCGCTCTGACACTCACACTCACTCCGTTCTTTGATAGCGTAATCCAACGTTTAAAAACAATGCTTTTAAACCAGTCGGGTTACACTATTAATAACCCTTTCTGCAAATTTTAAAGTTCACCACTACTTATCTCGTAAACCCAACAGGTTTCTTTGGTACACTATTTTCCGCTTTTCCACAAATCAAAAATTTAAATCATGGAAAAAAAATTAATTGGAAAAAAAGTAGCACTCCTGGCTACGGATGGTTTCGAACAGTCAGAATTACAGGAACCTCATAAAACACTATTAAATCACGGAGCAACAGTAGATATTATTTCTTTAAAAAAAGGAAAAATCAAAGGCTGGAAAGATAAAAACTGGGGTGATGAGATTGAAGCAAATGTGAGTATAGACGAAGCAAGAAGTGGAAATTATGACGCACTTGTTTTACCGGGTGGTGTTATGAGCCCTGATAAATTACGCATGAATAAAGATGTGGTAAATTTTGTAAAAGATTTTTTTGAAGAGAGAAAGCCAATCGCAGCAATCTGTCATGGTCCCTGGACATTGATTGAAACAAATAAACTAAAAGGAAGAAAAGTAACGTCTTATGAATCCATTAAAACAGATTTGATAAATGCCGGTGCAAATTGGGTGGATGAAGAAGTAGTAGTTGATAAAGGCCTTGTTACAAGCCGAACACCAAAGGATCTACCCGCATTTTGTAAAAAAATGGTTGAAGAAATTGCTGAAGGTGTTCATGAGCGCGTGTAACCTGACAGGTTTAAAGAAATAATAAACGTAGCTCTTTCAAATGATTACTCATTTAATTTGAAGAAACCTGTTAGGTTTAATAGGCCTAATAACCCATTTAAACCTGATAGGTTTCTTTTATTTACTAGTATCTTAACTGATTACTTTCAAGCAATAAACAACCTTAAACCTGTTAGGTTAGTGGATGTTAAAATACACTTACCGTCTTCCGTATAATTTCCACACATTCCATCAACTGCTTCTCAGTAATTACCAGTGGCGGCGCAAAACGAATAATATCTCCATGCGTAGGTTTAGCAAGTAATCCATTATCTTTTAATGCTAAACAAACATCCCAGGCATTTTTTCCATTTTTAGGAGTAATTACCATGGCGCAGAACAAACCTTTACCACGTACCGTTTTTATAAGCGCAGGATATTCTTTTTGTATGGATTGTAACTCTTTCAATAACAGTTGACCCAGTTTGGCTGAGTTTTCAGCGAGTTTTTCTTCTTTCAAAACTTTTAAACCCGCAATGGCTACTTTACAGGCAATTGGATTACCACCATATGTAGAACCGTGTTGTCCGGGCTGTATGCATAGCATAATCTCATCATTCGCCAACACGGCAGAAACAGGATAGGTTCCACCAGATAAAGCTTTTCCTAAAATTAAAATATCCGCATGTACATCTTCATGATCACAGGCCAGTACTTTACCAGTTCTTCCCAACCCTGATTGAATCTCATCCGCAATAAACAATACATTGTTCTTTTTGCAAAGTTCAAAGCATTTTTTTAAATAACCGTCATCTGGAATAATTACACCGGCTTCACCTTGTACCGGCTCCACTAAAAAGCCGGCAACATTTTTATTTTTTAATGCTTCTGCCAATGCATCCACATTGTTGTATTCTACTGCAATGATTCCGGGGGTAAAAGGACCGAAATTTTTGCGCGCTTCCTCATCATTACTTGCAGAAACAATGGAGATGGTACGACCATGAAAATTATTTTTACAAACAATAATCAACGCTTCATTTTCAGCAACCCCTTTTTTCTCATATGCCCATTTTCTGGCCAGTTTAAGGGCTGTTTCAACAGCTTCGGCCCCTGTATTCATGGGAAGCACCTTGTCATAACCAAAATACGAGGTGATGAATTTTTCATAAACTCCCAATGCTGCATTGTAAAATGCACGCGAGGTAAGTGTCAGCTTTTTTGATTGTTCCACCAGTACTTGTATAATTGCCGGATGGCAATGCCCCTGGTTCACGGCGCTATAGGCGGATAGAAAGTCAACATATCGTTTCCCGTCAACATCCCAGACATAAACACCTTCTCCACGCTCCAAAACAACTGGTATAGGGTGATAGTTATGTGCACCATACTTATCTTCTGATTCAATTGCTTGTTGTGTCGAAATTTTGTTTTCTGTCTTTGTTTCCATGATTTTAAATATTATTAACACAAATTTAGAATAATCTGGCGACATTCTAAGCGTTGTAAGCAGGTATCGTTAAAGTCATTTACGTAATAAATTAGCTCTTCTTAGGTTCCCGAACAACCTTTTTGCTTTAAAAATAAGGTGAATTGCAAATAACGTGGCTTAAAATGGTTTATAAGCCGGTTATAAATAAATGAGGGGCAAGTTCGATTTTAGGTGATATTTTGTAGATTCGTGTTGGATATGAGAAAAATAGCTGTTTTAATTGCAATGATTGCCTTTCCGGCTCTTCTGCTTGCACAGGAACCGGACCCGGGAACCAAGCCAGAGCATGAAAAAGACGCGGTTAATACTGAGTCTGTTGACCGCGCAGCATATACCGCATCAGTCAACTTTACAGCTGTTGATAAACATGCTTTAAACCTACCTTCCAAATACAAAACCATCCAATCTTTAGCAACTGATCTGTTTCAGCCTTTTTCAACGCAACAGGAAAAGGTAAGGGCTATTTTTATGTGGATCACCAATAACATCAGTTATGATTGTGTGGCATATCATAGTAAAAAATCAACCCGGGTATCCTTTACCTACTCCACACAACAAGAGTTGGCAGAAAAAAAAGAAAAGTATTATTTTGATTATGCTACCCGTGTTCTTCAAAGCAGAAAAGCTGTTTGCGAAGGATATGCAGCTTTGTTTAATGCCTTATGCAAGCAGGCTGGTATTCAATCGGAAGTAGTTATTGGTACCGCCAGCAATAACATCGAAAAAATCAAACGATTAAAAGATCGAAAAAATTTTTTTAGCAATCATACCTGGAACAAGGTAATGATTGATGGTACCTGGTATTATGCAGATGCCACCTGGGCAAGCGGATATTGTGATGTTGGTGTGAAGCACTTTTTCAAAGAATTTAAGCCTTACTATTTTATCACGCCACTTGATCAGCTCTACGAAACACATGCTGTAAATGTAAAGGCTACGGAGCAGCGAAATCAAAGTAATTAATGGCAAAAGTTATTAAATAGTTATTACAAGCGCTTCTGTTTATCATTGCCATGTTTTTATTACATTTACCATCCTATAAACTTTAAATAATATCTAATTATGAAAATTTCCCCGTTAAAATCAGCATTGGCTGCAATGCTATTATTATTGACTGTTGCCGGTAATGCACAGGAAGACAAATCAAAAAGAGTGAGCCCACCGTTAGAAGCTACCGCAACAACGGATGCAGGCGTTAAAATAACAATAAACTATAGTGCCCCAAATGTAAAAGGACGTGAAATCTGGGGAACATTGGTAGAGTTTGATAAAGTATGGCGCACCGGTGCAAACGAAGCAACAACATTTGAAGTAGATAAAGATGTAACAATTGAAGGGCATAAATTAGCAAAAGGTAAATATGCGCTATTTACAATCGTTCCAAAAGATGGTGGTGAGGTAACTGTTATTTTGAACAAAGAGGCGAACCAATGGGGGGCTTTTAAATATAAAGAAAGCCAGGATGCTTTACGTTTTAAAGTAAAAAGCTCGAAAGCAGGAGATGTTCAGGAAGAGTTAAAATTTGAAGTAGAGAAATCAGGAAAGGTAGATTTTGCCTGGGAAAAATTACGTTTTTCATTTAACGTGAAAAAAGCATAGCTAAATAAAATAAATTAAACACATAGGCACATAGTTACATAGGAAGTAAATTGCTTTTAATCTATGTCTCTATGTGCCTATGTGTTTAAAGTAAAACAAAGCCCCGGTACGATTCATATACCGGGGCTTTTGCATAAACAAATGAATTACTTTTTATGAAGGAAAAAACATCACTTCATCCAATATGGATTTTGTTGCTTCTGCCTTTTTTACTTCTTTTTTTAACTCTGTTGTATACATCATATAATCTTCATAAGATGA
>DAORKB010000100.1:0-12413 GCA_035439365.1 Bacteroidia bacterium | reverse complement strand
CAGCAATTAAAAAATCAATTCATCATTACTTCAGTTACCTATCGCTTGAATAAAAAGCCGGTGTTTAAGATCAGCTATGGTGCCATTGAAAAAGAACTGGAGCAGCAAGGTGTAAAAGAATTGAATATACGTGCTATCAGTGATGCTGTATGTGCTATCAGAAGGAGCAAATTGCCCGATCCAAAGGTGATTGGCAATGCAGGTAGTTTCTTTAAAAACCCGGAAGTTGCTAAAAATAAATTTGCATTTCTTCAGTCAAGGTTTCCGGAGATCGTTGGGTACCCTGTTGAAAATGGCAATGTAAAACTAGCTGCAGGCTGGCTCATTGAAAAATGTGGCTGGAAAGGAAAACGAAAAGGAGATGCAGGTGTACATGCATTACAAGCCTTGGTATTGGTAAATTATGGAAATGCGAGTGGAAAAGAAATTTATAAACTCTCTCAGGAAGTAATGGACAGTGTGATGAATACATTTGGAGTGACCCTTGAAAGAGAAGTGAACATATTATAGAGTTGATAGGTATAAAAATACCATACAAAAAAAAGAAACCTACCGTTAAAATAATTATCATTCAAAGTCAAACCCTAAAATTTTGTGTACATACAAGGGGCAATAACTTTCCTGGAACAACTAACAATAAATAAATTATCCAATGTTTAAATATCCTTTTTCTTTTAATGGTCGTATCAGAAGAACTGAATATGGAATTACTTTTATTATTTATGTATTTGTTTATGTTGCTACTTTGTTAGCGATAGATGCTGGTGGAACAGCCGCCGTATTATTAATTATTCCGACTGTTTGGTTATTGTGGGCACAAGGTGCAAAGAGATGTCACGATGTTGGAAATAGCGGATGGTTTCAATTTATTCCGTTGTATTTTTTATGGCTCATTTTCAAAGAAGGAGAAATTGGAGAAAATGCTTATGGTGAAGATCCAAAAAGTGAAGGGGAGAATCAGAACAATAGTTAAAAAAAATAAAATCCGAGAGTAATCTGGTAATTAGCATTAGAGCATGAAATCATTTGTAAAGGCAGGTATTTTTGTTGGACTTATTGGAGCTGGTGGATATTATTTGTATTCGACAAATCATGAATTTAAACAGTTTGTAACGAATTTAATAGAAAAACAAAAATCTATAGAGAGCGTAAAAGAAATAGAAGAAGAGTCCAATGAACAGCAACACACTTCTGAAGTCACCCCAAAGAAATCAATAGAAAGGAAGATTGCCAAAACACTTAAATCGGATAAATTCCAGAGACTGGATGAGTATGCAAGAAAAACTCCTAGACAGTACGAAAAAAATATTCAAACATTAGCTCAATATCTTGTTAAACCGGCAAGTACAGATATAGAGAAAATAAGAACAATATTTACATGGGTAGCTAAACATATTAAATATGATGCTGATGCCTTTAGTTCGGGTAACTATCAGAATATCGACTACTCAGCAGAAAGTGTTTTAATTGCAAGAAAATCTGTTTGCGAAGGATATAGTAATTTGATGGAGGCTTTATGTAAAGCTGCAGGAATTGAAGCTGTGAAAATAAGTGGTTACGCAAAAGGATATGGTTACCAGGCAGGAGACAAACTGATTCTTCTGTATGATGTAATAGATTAGAGAAGTACGAAATACAATTTTAAAAACTTCTTGAATAATTAACCGGTGAAACTAAAAAAATTGGGTCGTGCAGGCCTATTTGGTTGGAAACGGCAATTATACATTTCCTTGTGTAGCTTTTATTCTATTTGGAGTATTCTATCCGGAAGTATGGAAGGAACTACCTAAAGAATTTAAAAGAGGTAGAATTTCAAAATCGATTTACCACCTTACCATAGATGATTGCATGAACATGCACTTGGCAGATATAAAAAAGGAATATGGGCGAAATAAGCCCGAAAACGCATTAAATCCATAATTAATATCTTTGAAATCGGCATTAAAATAAAAGTTCGATTTTTATAATTGATATGGAAGGAAAAAACAGAATAGCAGGTCTTGATTTTTTGCGGAGCATCGCAATTATTCTGGTTGTCATTACACACAGTTCTTTTTTGTTTCAAAAATTTGCAACCCCTAACAACTTTCATCTCCCCGATGGTGTTGATCTATTTTTTGTTCTCAGTGGCTATTTGGTTGGAACGATATTGATCAAAACAATCAACGAGCATCAACGATTTGATTTTTCACTTGCAATTAACTTTTTAAAAAGAAGATGGTTCAGAACATTACCTAATTACTTTTTATTCCTGCTGCTAAACATCGTACTCATTAGTTTTGGTTTAATAAAAGGAACAATCAATAAATATCTAATTACCTACTTTTTCTTCTTTCAAAATTTTCACAAACCCTATGATTTTTTATTTTGGGAGTCATGGAGTTTATCTATTGAAGAGTGGTTTTACTTATTATTCCCATTAGCAATGTTGCTTTTGTTTAAAGTAACAAAGATGAAAGCAAAGCAGATTATTTTAACGACTATACTCGCATTTATTCTTTTCCCATTTTTATATAGGGTGTATCAATCCGGTCATGATTTAAATCTTGATTTGTTTTTTAGAAGGCTGGTAATGACCCGGTTGGACGCTATTGGGTATGGCCTATTAGCAGCGTATATACACTGGTACTATCCAGCTTTTTGGAACAAAACAAAAAATGTGTTTTTTGTTTTGGGTTTGATGATGCTGACTTTTTTAATGACAGGTTCGATTAAAAGTGTTTTTGTACAAGAAACATTTTACTTCACATTTACAGGATTATCTATTATGCTATTGTTGCCTAGATTGGAAAGCTGGAAAGCAGAATCAGTTCCATTAAAACCATTTCAGTTTTTGAGCAAGATTTCGTATTCGATTTATTTAGTGCATATTCCATTGTTGCAGGTTATTTCTAAATTTATAGCTCCTGAAATTGAGGGAGCGTTTTTACTTTATGGTTTTTTCTGGTTTGTAACGATAGCACTATCATTTATCATATACACAACCTTTGAAAAACCAATGATGGACTTAAGAGACAGAGAGTAGAACGATTGAGAATGAAAAAGTAGATTGTTAAAACAGAATTGTTGAAGCACATGAAAATTAATTTATTCTTATTTGTATTGTTTTTTTATTCAAGTCAGGCACTTGCACAAAAAAAACATAAACTAAAATGCAAAAGTGGTTACGAATGCATAACAAAAGCAAAAGCATGCTTGGCAAAAGGGAATTTAGCGGACGCACAAGGGTTTATTGATATGGCAAAAAAATGTGATTATGGTTTTTGTGGAAATGCATGGGCTACTGCATATGGTGAGATTAGATTAACCCAGGCACAAGTATTCAATGTGCAGCATAAATTCGATGAATCGCTTCGTGTTTTGGATTCCTTGTCAGGATGTTCCATAGGGGCAGATTGTAGAAAAAGAGACTCGTTGAAAGTGGTGACGTTAGTTTTAAAATTCGGTAAAGAAAAAGTCAAAAATGCATTTGCAAAGATTGATAAATTGAATACCACTTCAATCGATGATGCATCTGAGGGGCGTTTTTGGGTTTTGCTGGATGATTTGAATTATAAATTTTTTTTCGTTGAAGGAGGTTTTAAAGAAGAAACATATGGTTGGCACAAAGAACAGCAACCAGTAAATCAATTTTACAATATGGTAAAGGATCTTCCCTTTTACAAGCTACTTCAATAAAAATGCCGCTGATAAATCAATATTAGCGGCATGTTCATTTATTTTATTGGTAGTGACTACCCCAATTTTTTTAGCTCCTCATTCACAAATGCTGCAAGCTCTTTCACATATTCCTGTGAAAAATTAAATTCAATTCCAGCTGCTTTGTAAATCTCCGGGATTGATTTCGTATATCCTAAACGCAAGGCTGCTTCATACGCATTCAAAGCTTTTTCCGGATCTTTTTTATAATTGCGCCATACAGCAATAGCCCCAAGTTGTGCCATTCCATATTCAATATAGTAAAAAGGAACTTCAAATAAGTGCAATTGATTTTGCCACATGCGTTCTTTTACATGTTCGTAACCGCTCCAATCCACAACGCTGCTGCTAAATTCAGAAATGATTTTGTTCCACTCCGCACTTCGCTCAGTCAATGTGTGTGTAGGGTTTTGATATACCCAATGTTGAAACTTATCAATCAACGCGATCCACAAAAGCATTTTTAATGATTTTTCAAGCTGCTCTTTTTTAGCACGTTTTAAGTCATCTTTGTTTTCAAAAAACACATCCCAGTGTTCCATTGAAATAAGTTCCATCGACATACTTGCCAACTCTGCCACTTCAGAAGGGGCACTTTTGAAATCGACAATCTCCAATGGATGTGTCACAAATGAATGAATGGCATGCCCACCTTCGTGTACCATCGTTACCATATCACGATGCAAGCCAACAGCATTCATAAAAATGAATGGAACGCCTGATTCATACAAAGGGTAATTATAACCACCTGGGGCTTTCCCTTTGCGGGATTCCAGATCCAGGTGCTTCATCTCTTTCATTATTTCAAGATAAGTTCCGTATTGCGGACGAACGTGTCTGAAACATGAAATCGATTTGTTGATCAAATCTTCTCCATTGGTAAAGGGATGCAACGCTTCTTTGCCATCTGTATCCACTTCGGTATCCCATGGTCGTAGCGTATCCAGCTTCAATAATTTTTTTCGTTCTTCATCCGATTGAATGGCAAGAGGTAAAATGGCTTTTGAAATGGATGTATGAAAGTTATAGCAATCTGTTACCGTATAATCAAATCGACCAAGCTCATCAAATTTATAATCCCGGTAATTTTTAAAACCAGCGTTTAATGCAACCTGGTGGCGCAATTTAATAAGTTCGGTATAGAGATCGTTTAAGGCTTTTTCATCAACGGATCTTCTGTTCTGAATTTTATCGAATACCTCTTTACGAACAGTTCTATCTGTATCCTTCATTAGGCTAACAGCCATTTGAAGTGTAATTTCTTTTCCTTCCCATTCAATGGTCATGGCACCAGAAATGGCACCATATTTCTGAGCTTCTGTTGCAATTTTTGTAAGCAAGGGAACATTTTCTTCACGATAAAGTTCCAATGCTTTTTTTACACCGCGAAGATAGATGAAGTATTTAGGTCCATCCAATTTCGAAAGAAAGGGAGAAGCAATTAATTTTTTATTGAGTTCATTGCTAAACGGAGCAATATGCGGATCAATTTGAGAAATAAAGTAATTGTAAGAATCTGTTAATTGCTGATCGGTTGTATCGCAGGTCATTTTAATATAGCGCCAGCCTACATCTTCGCTAATGACTGATTCCAGCTCGCTTCTGTCGCGTAACCATTTTTCCAGTTCCGCAACAGAATTTATTGTACGCTCTTTTAAATCTTTAAAATAGGGTTCAATTTCGGTCCAGGTTTTTACAGTAAAAGTGGATGGTAAAAATTGACGTATTGTTTTAGCAGGGATTGCTAGCTGTTTGGTTTCCATAATTTAGAGATTTGTGGTAATAATACTAAAAAAATAAATACCAAATACAGGTGAGATGAGTATTGAGAGAAGGGGAAAGGGTAGTAGAAAATAGTGTGAGTGTCAGTGCGAAAGTGCATGCGTCTACCTTTGCTTTTCATCCATCGTACCTTTAGCGAAGAGCAAGTCGCTCGGTAATAAAAAAGTGTGAGCATGAGTGTGTGAGCGTCTACCTTTGTCGCTCGGTAAACTAGAGGTAACAGCGTGAGTGTGGATCGCTCTCGCCTTGACCGCCGAAGCTTCAGCGTAGGAGGCTCTCCACACTCACACTGTTTTATGCTACCCCTGTTTTTCTAACTCCGGGAGTTTTAACTTTTGAGCTGGCCGTTTTTACCGGTTTCGCATTGGTGTCTTTTGCTTTTGTTTTGATGGCACCTTTTGCATCAGCTTTTATTTTTGGTTTGTCATCCTCAGTCTTTTTCTCTTCTTTTTTTGTCAATAAACCTTCCTTTTCCAGGGCATTGTACCAGCTGATTACTTTTTTGATGTCAGAAACATAAACTCTTGCTTCATCATACTCAGGGAACACCGATTTAAAATATTTTTTTAATTCAGCATCCGGAGCTTTGTGATCAATAGATGTGGCACCTTTTTCTTTTGTATGTATTTTTTTTAAAACATCTTTTAAGGGCACATCATCACCTGTTGAATAAATGCTTACTTCTTCCAAAGCACTTACTTTGCTTGTTGAATAAGCAGGCACACGTTTTTTATCGAGTAATGATTCTACAACCAATCCACTCTTTGTCTGAGCAATTACTTTGTATAATCCGCTCATGCCGGCAATTGAAATAATTCCACTTAAATCCATAGTTTTTTGTCTTATTTTTTTCGAAATTGTTTATTGATGCAAATATAAAAAATATTCTTTAGTAACCTCCACATCTGTGTTTTAGGTTATGGGGATTCTTAACGAAAGATTAATAAGTTTATTTTAGAAAGAAGGCTCAAAAAAAGGGATTTCTTTCAAATAAATGTATGTATTATTGGGATAATCCATTTCACAACAAAAGTGATTCATTCCATTTGTCACAACCAGGTATTTTACCTTAAATACCATGTTATAACGGGCAACCTGGTCAAATGTATCCTGCGTTATTTTAACGGCAGGTGCTTTGCATTCGACCAATAAATGAGGTTTCCCCAACCGGTTATGCACAAGAATATCTGCACGCTTATTCAGTTCATTATAAACCAGTCCCGTTTCAACACCAATCAGAGAAACAGGGTATTTTTTGTCCTGAACTAAAAATTGTAAAAAATGCTGACGTACCCATTCTTCAGGGGTTAAAACCAAATACTTTTTTCGAAACGAATCAAAAATTTGTAACCGGTTACCATTTTCCTTGATTTTAAAAGGATATGCAGGTAAATTAAGTGCTTGCATAAGAATGATGTCTGATCCGACTGTGTCCGCCATAGCGAAGCGACGGCGGATGCACGAAGTAAGCGAAAATATGCCGAACAAACAATGCGAATAGTTATAAAAAATTCTTAACAACTTCTTCAGCGCCGCTCATAATTCGTATTTTCGCTGAATCACAGTCCGCAAAATTTAATTTCTAACTGAATTTATGAAAAGTAAAGAAGAAATTGTAGAAAACTGGTTACCACGATACACCGGAACCCCATTGGATAAATTTGGTAAATACATTTTACTTACAAACTTTAATAAGTATGTACGCATGTTTGCAGAGTTAAACAATGTTGAGGTAAACGGACTGGATATGCCCATGCCCAACGCAACTGCAAATGGAATTACCATCATCAACTTTGGTATGGGAAGTGCAAATGCTGCTACAATCATGGATCTGTTAAGTGCCATTGATGCAAAAGCTGTTTTGTTTTTAGGAAAATGTGGAGGATTAAAAAAGAAAAATGAATTGGGTGATTTGATTTTACCGATTGCTGCAATAAGAGGTGAAGGAACCTCAAACGACTACTTTCCGCCTGAAGTGCCCGCTTTACCTGCATTTAGTTTGCAGAAGGCAATTTCCACAACCATACGAAATCATAAAAAAGATTATTGGACGGGAACAATTTATACCACCAACAGAAGAGTTTGGGAGCATCATGATGAATTTAAAGATTATTTGAGAAAGATCAGAGTGATGGGAATTGATATGGAAACAGCAACTATTTTTACAACCGGTTTTTACAATCAGATTCCAACAGGAGCATTGTTGTTGGTGAGTGATCAACCAATGATTTCGGCAGGTGTAAAAACAGCCGATAGTGATAAACACATTACAGCAAATTTTACAGAGGAACATTTAAAAATTGGGATTGATTCATTGAATGAGCTTATCAACAATGGATTGACCGTAAAACATCTAAGATTTGAGTAATGGAGTTTAATGAGATAATGTCTGAATTGAAAAAAAAGGTATATCGCCCCGTTTATTTTTTAATGGGCGATGAACCTTATTTCATTGATATGATCTCTGATTACATTGAAAATCAGGTGCTGGATGAAATGGAGAAGGAGTTCAATCAAACTGTTTTATACGGACGTGATATTGCTACAGCCGATGTATTAGCCGCTGCCAAACGTTTTCCGATGATGAGTGAACATCAGGTTGTCATCATTAAAGAAGCACAAAATATTCGTGACCTGGTTGGAAAAGGCGATGAGGATGGCAAAGGGAAAGACAAAGCCAAACATCCTTTTGCTGCATACATTGAAAACCCTCAAAAATCAACTATACTGGTAATTTGTTACAAATACAAAACCATCGATAAGCGTACATCAGTTGCGAAGTTGATTGATAAAAACGCCGTGTTGTTCGAATCAAAAAAAATATACGACAATCAGGTTCCGGATTGGATCAATAATTATTTGAAAGGAAAAGAGTACACCGTTGGGCCTAAAGCAAGTGCCCTGCTTACAGAATACCTGGGCGCCAATCTGAGTAAAATTTCAAATGAATTGGATAAACTCATGATCAACCTGCCACCAAAATCGGAAATAACAGTGGAGCAGGTACAAACAAATATTGGTATCAGTAAGGAATACAATGTTTTTGAATTGCAAACAGCGATTGGTAAGAAGGAAGTTGTAAAAGCAAACCGCATCATTAATTTTTTTGCTGCAAATGAAAAGGAGCACCCTATGGTAATGACCATTACATCGCTGTATGGTTACTTTTGTAAATTACTCACCTATCATTTTATTGCTGATAAATCAAAAGCAAATGTTGCATCCGCTCTGGGGGTTCATCCTTTTTTTGTTGGTGATTACGAACGTGCAGCGAAAAATTTTTCCGTCGGAAAATTAAAATCTATTTTTGGTTTTTTAAGAGAATACGATTTAAAATCAAAAGGTGTTGATAGGGGTTCTGCCACCGAAGGTGAACTGTTGAAAGAATTGATGTTTAAGATATTGCACTGACCGCGCCCGCCATAGCTCTTTTCAGAGCAAAGGCGGGAGGTGAATTATTAAAAGAACTGATGTTTAAAATATTGCACTGAGTCGGCTGAAGCTTTAGCGTAGGCTGATTAAAAACGTATATGTAATGAATCACTGGCTGGTAAAATCAGAACCCTTCAAATACAGTTGGGATCAATTTGTAAAAGATAAAAAAGCGGTTTGGGATGGTGTGCGTAATTACGCTGCAAGAAATAACCTGCGAGCCATGAAAAAAGGAGATCTTGTTTTCTTTTATCATAGTAATGAAGGGTTGGAGATTGTGGGTATCGCAAAAGTTGTAAAAGAGTTTTACAAAGATCCAACTTCGGATGAAGATTGGAGCGTCGTGGAGATAGCGCCATTTAAAGCATTGAAAAAATCGGTGAGTTTGGAAACAATCAAAAAAGATAAAAAACTGGCCGCTATGCAAATTATAAAATTGAGCCGTTTGTCGGTATCGGCCGTAACAGTTGATGAATTCAATCACATCCTGTATCTCTCGGAAACAAAATAAGCGTATAAAGAATAAGTTATTTATTTGCTTAAATCAAGGATACCAACACCGGATATCCGTTCTATGAGGTAATCGCGTTGAAAAGAATCTTCTTTCCATTCAAGTAGATCATTCTTGTTCCAGCCTTGTGTTTGTTGTTCAATCATTAGTTCAATATGCGTATGCCAGCCTCGTTCACTTTTTTCTTTTTGCGTGCGTGGTAATCGTTGTTGAACAAGTTTTTTATGCGCCTGGTTCTTGGAGCGAAGTGAATAATGTTTATTAAGAAATTTGATAGGGTATATTTTTTTCCCTTCAAATTCGATATGATGCCCTCCAGAGCTTTTCAAATCAATGGTTTGCTCTTGTTTTTTCCATCCTTTCACCTGAAGGAAATGTCCGGGTCGTTTCCCGAATTCAAACCAGGTATTCTGTTGTTCAAAATTTGAAACCACCTCTTCTTTATCTGGCGTATACCGAAAATCAAGCACCGTAAAATCAATCGCATTATACCCCAAACCATCAATAAAACTAATTGCTTGCTGTAGAGAAATATTTTTCCAGGGAGAATACCTTAGCTCATCCGAATCATAGTGAATGAACCAGTCAAAATCCAATTGTTTTGAAAGTTGCTCCGAATATTCACATTGTTTATACCATTCATAATGATCCGAAGGTCCCTCGGTAGGAAAGCGTTCCCTACTGACCTGCATAATCGGAAACGAATTAACAATCTCCCAGCTACCATCTGTTGACCAGTTGTCAACAATATGAACATGCACCCCCTGATTGATTAAAAACTGGATGGTTTCACCTAGCATATCGGATTCATTGTGAACATGAATAAGAGCCGCCACTTTTAATTTACGTACAGGTTCTTTGTAATTGATATCTGTTCCCCCAATTAAGACAACCGGAGATGCAGGATCAGGATCCAGGCGTCCCTTTAAAAAATGAACATTCAATTTTGTTAAATGCGCTGCAATTTTATCATGCTCCGGATCAATTATAAAAAAATATTTGCTGTGCTGGAGAGCATCATCATAATCCGAAAGTCTGGATTGCCCAATACTGTCTATAAAACAAGAAACCGCATACTGAAAAACCGCTTTCCCGTTCGGTTGAAATTGCAGTACAGGTATCGCAAAACCGCCTTCAATAAAACCTTCTCCCTGAATAATGATATGATCAACTCTGGTTTTTGAATAGAGGTACTGAATAAATTGCCTGCATTTTTTAAGATGAGTGCCAGTTAAAATGTGTTTTTTAGGACCGCCGGAAAATAATTTCTTAAACATAAAAATGAAGCGTACTTGAAATTTTAACAAATGTATCGTATTAAAACGGTTCTTAAAAATATTCACCGGAGGCGAATCATTCAAATCAATAAATTTGTACATTTACAAGCCTTTCGAAAGGCTACACTAAAAAAGTGCAAGCAATAATCAGTACCTATTATGAAATTAAATAAATCGTATTTGTCAATGTTATGTTTATTCATAACAGGTTTGGTATATGCACAAACAGGCACCATAAAAGGATTTGTATATCAAAAAGAAAGCGGGGAGCCCGTACTGTTTACAACCGTTTATTTGAAAGGTACAACCATGGGTCAATCAACGGATGTAAACGGGTATTTTTCTATTTCTCAGGTTCCGCCCGGTAGCTATACCATTACAATTACCTCGATGGGCTTTGATACCTTGCAGGAAGCAATAACTGTAAAGGCTGGCGATATTATTCAAAAGAAATTATATGTTGTTCAGGCAAATGTAAAATTAAAGGAAGTGGAGGTTTCTGCTCAGCAGGTTGCCAAACAAGGAGAAACAAGTGTATCGGTTAATAAAATTGATCCTGTGGCGATCAAAAAACTTCCTACAGTTGGTGGTGAACCCGATATTGCACAATATTTACAGGTAATGCCAGGAGTAATTTTTACCGGTGATCAGGGCGGACAGCTTTACATACGCGGAGGGGCCCCGGTTCAGAACAAGGTGTTGCTCGATGGGATGATTATTTACAATCCCTTCCACTCTATAGGTTTGTTCTCTGTTTTTGATGCGGATATAATCCGGAATGCAGATGTGTATGCAGGCGGATTTGGAGCAGAGTATGGCGGCCGTATCTCTTCAATTATGGACATTACCACAAAAGATGGAAACAAAAAAAGGATTGCAGGGAAAGTGGCAGCCAGTCCGTTTGGTGCTAAATTATTGTTGGAAGGGCCATTTAAAAAATATACGGAAACAAGTTCATCCACGATTTCTTATATCGTTTCTGCAAAAACATCATATTTGCCAACCACCTCAAAAACATTGTATAGCTATGTAGATCCACAAGGACTGCCTTTTAGTTTTAATGATTATTATGGTAAAGTTTCCTTAAACTCCAGCAATGGAAGTAAACTGAATTTATTCGGATTTAATTTCAATGATAAAGTAAGTTATAAAGCACTGCAGGATATGAACTGGCAATCGTTTGGAGGCGGAGGAAATTTTTTACTGGTTCCTCAAAACTCTCCCATTCTTGTAAAAGGAAACTTTGCATACTCGCGCTACAAAATTACATTGAAACCGGAACAGGCATCTCCTAAAAGCAGCAGTATTAATGGCTTTAATATGGGATTGAACTTTACTTATTTTATGGGTAAAAATGAAGTTGATTATGGTTTTGAAGTGTTAGGATTTCGTACAGATTTTGATTTGTACAATAGTGTTAATCGCCACATATCACAAGCGGAAAGCACAACTGAAATCGGTGGGTTTGTAAAGTATAAGTATGTATCTAAAAATAAATTACTGGTTGTTGAACCGAGTTTTCGTATACAATATTATGCATCTCTTTCGAATTTCTCTCCTGAACCGCGCTTGAATTTTAAAGTAAATGTTACTCCAAAACTTCGATTGAAAGGGGCCGCTGGAATGTATTCTCAAAATTTGATTGCTGCAAATTCAGATCGCGATGTTGTTAATTTGTTTTACGGCTTTTTATCAGGTCCGGATGATGCACC
>DAORKB010000099.1:0-12435 GCA_035439365.1 Bacteroidia bacterium | reverse complement strand
TGCCAGAAGGCATCCCCTGCAGAATTAACACGTTTAAAAACTTTGATTACCAGAAGTGAAAATCATTATAAAAATTCTATTTTAGGAATTGGTGCAGGTGCCAAAGATGTGTCCAACAGCGAATGGGGAAACCCAACAGTTGGGATCGGACAGCGTTACATCGATTTGGCAATCACCAACAATTCGCATTTTGCACCGCCACCGGCAGGCACAACCACTGCACTTGCATACAATAAACAATCCTGGGAAACATATCATGCAAAGGCCATTCAGATTGCACGCGCAGGAACAAATTCCACTGCACTTGATGATGCTTACCCTGTCAATGCTTTTGGAGATCATTTCTTAACGGATGCATTTTCTGCAGGGCATTTGATCAATAAAGAATATGTTATGAAACAGTTTATTGCAAATGTTCTTACAGGTGGTAAAGTAAATAGTGCAGGTGATCGAATGTTTGAACGTATAGCTGATGGTGCATTGGCAGTGCCTGCTATCAATAAAAAATTAGGAAGGTTCGAAGTCATCTCTTCTTCCTGGTATGAGCCAAACTGGGATTTAAATGATACAGGAACATTTGTACCGGAAGTTTTTTACAGGATACTTGTGCGTATCATGGAAGATACTGCTCACAACGGTAGCAGTAAAATAGCCAACCTTGCTGTAAAAGCAATTCACGATTATTTAAATAGTTATCAGGTAGGTGGTGTAAAAGGTGTTCCGGTTAAAAATAAAAAAGGAAACTCCTGGAACCTTACAGGCGATGGTACCCTTAACCTGGATAATATTAAAATTATACAATTAGCAGTTAAACAATCGGTGTTGAATATCGAAGATTCGGTTAGTAATTCTGCAACACCGCTATCAAGCTTTTATCAAAAAGTATGGGACTATGTACCGGATCTTTCTGATCCTGTAACTTCCAAAATAGTGAACGATGCTATTTCTATTTATACCAATCCTTCATCCGATGCATTGGTGAAAAAAGCTGTTACGCTGATTGAAGGGGAATTGGATACCTTATTAAATGAATTGCTAAACGCAAAATTAATACAGTGTAGAAAAAAGAGCAGCGCACGTACCGTTGCTGAATGTGAAAAAGCATAACATACTAAAACCTATGTGCCTATGTGTTTAGTAAATCAAACTTCATAGCCACATAGGTTTTTTATTTACTGGATCACCATCTTCTTTGAGAAAACTTCCTGCCCACTCAAAATAGTAACCATGTATGCACCTGCTGTTAATTGCCCTGACAGGTCAATGGATTGAGTAAAAACATGACCATCAGAAATAAACGCTTTTGAGTAAAAAGTTTGCCCAAGCAGATTGCGCACGATCAGCGTAATTTGTTTATCCTTCACTCCGGTAAGAGAAACTTCAAATGCTCCGTAAGAAATAGTCGGATATATCGTCAATGCTTTTTCATCATTAAAATTGACAGAAACAACTTTGCTGTACTGATAAACACCATTAAAGTCAACCTGCTTTAACCGGTAATAGGAAATACCATTATAAGGGTCATAATCTATTGCTGTATATTTTCGTATGTTCACACTGTTACCTGCACCATCCTCCTGCTCTAGGTTTTCAAAATACAGATTGTCTTTTGATCGTTGCACAATAAAATAATCGTTATTGGTTTCCGATGCGGTTGCCCAGTATAAATTTACCCAATCCCCATTCGGTGTTGCAGTGAACGACAGCAGTGTAACTGGCAATGGTGTTGTGGATTTATTGGCTGTGGCTATTCTAAAATCTCTGGAAAGGTTTGCGGCTGATACGCCTGTGCGTCTTGCCGTTGGATTTGCAAGTGTACCTGTTGCTGCTGCGTGTGTACCTACTCCACTTGCAGTCGTTCCGCCTGTAAAAACAGCAAGACGGATATTGCTCAATGCACCTGCTGTAGCATTAAGTCCGGTCATTGTTACATTGATATCATATGTTCCGGTTGCAATACCAGAAACAGACGTTGTAAATGCACTGTTAACAATACGCTCAATGTTTGTTCCTCCATCATTATAAACGGGGCTTAAGTCGGTAAGATTTCCGGGAGAAGGAGAATAAGTAACAGAAAAAGTTCCATTTGAACCAGGGCTAACAGTGGAGTTTATTTCAAGCGGACTATAGGATGCTGTTGTTGATTCTCCCATCGGAAATAAACCATAATAATTACCGGAGCTGCTGGTAATGGCTGTTGCATTCAACCAATTTCGGGTGAATGTTCCTCCGTAAAACCATGTATTTGCTGATCTGGAAAGTGTTGACGCTACACCAGTTGAACCAAGTGTTAATGTTTGCGAATTAAGATTTACAATGCCTTGCGTCATTGTAATTTGATTAGTGGTTGTGTAATTATTCGTCGCAAGGGTCACGTTGCCTGCAACTGCAGGATCATTATTAAACGTAAGGTTATAAAAAGTAGTGGTTGCTGTTCCTCCCAATGTTTGGGTTGCTGTACCATTAAACACAACGGTACCTGCACTGGTTGAAAAAACATTTGGTGTAGCTGCAGAATTATTATTGGTCCAATCACCTGTTAATTGCAACGTACCCTGGTTATCCATTTTACCATTCACTCCTGCTTTTGTCTGGCTCGTATATCCTCCCAGAATACTCACCGTAGTTCCTGAAACAATACTAACCGTTGCCATACCATCATTGTACATTGTTACCTGCCCAAAAGCAGTTTGAGCCACTACCTGGGTAAACAATAAAAAATATATCGTTTTTTTGATCATTTGAACGTTTCTGTTTTTAGGCATAATGCTCATTAGGATTATGGATAAGCCGTAACAAGGAATGTCATATAGGTACCGTGTTGTATGTATTCTATTTTATAAAACGGGCGTGAATTACTGTCTTCTTTGGTCATGTAGATGATGCCACCGGGGCCATACTCTCCCTCTGTATAACCTGTATTGATATTATACCAGGTACCAGCAGTAGCTGCATCGATATCATCAGCGCCGGAGTTTGCTGCTCCACTCTCTAATGCATCGGGGGTCAATTCAAATACCTGCCATAAGTCCCACCAGCCGGTATGCCCTGTTTGTGGTGTAAATTGGATGTCATCAGAGGTTGAGTTCCATCTGAATTGGATATAACTGTCGGAATAAAACGTATTGTTTGCACCTGTTGAAATCGTATATCTGGTAGCACCACCTGAAGATGCAGCCCAGCTTAACGTACCGGAACCATTATTGACAAGTGTTGTATTTGCAGCTCCTTGTGCTGTGGGCAAAGTCAATGAATAACTGGTTGAAGTCGTACCCGATTGAACAGTTACAGTATTGGCGTTGGTACTATTCTGATAAATAAGTGAACCATTGGTAGTAGAAGCCAAACCAATTCTGGCGGCTCCATTCACATGCAGCGTAGAGCCAGGACTCGTAGTTCCGATTCCCACGTTTCCATTGGAACGTTGAATCGTCATCCAATCGCTATCCACACTCGCATTGCGACCAACAAAATGAAATTTATCTACACTTGTAGTTCCATCGTAACGCATTTTAAAACCTGCCGTCGCATCTTCTGAAAAGAAAAGTACACCTGTATTATCCTGGTTTACTCCTGTTGAATGTGTAAGTGTAAGCGTTGGAACAGAACCATAAAGATTGAGAAGAGATGCTGGCGAATTGGTACCAATACCAATATTACCTCCGGCTTTCAGATACAATCGGTAATCGGCAACGGTCGTTTCCACAAAGTTAAGATCATTCGATCCTCCTTGATTGATGTGCCATTTTGAAGTACCACCACTATTTTTGAAACTAATCAATTCATTGGAGCCGCCGGTTCCTTGTATCGTCAGTGGTTTATCCGGAGAAACAGTTCCAATACCAACTTCACCCGTTGTAAGAATGGTTACACGGGGATTTGATCCAACATCTGCTGTACTTGAAATTTTAAATTTATCTCCATCACTATTATCGATACCCGTTACCCAACGTTGTCCACCTGTAAGCAGGTATTGCACAACCGCATCTCCTGTACTGTTTTGTTCAATTGTTAATCCGGTAGCAGTACCAACGCTTGTTGTATTTTCATACACATGCAATACAGAGATTGGGGTGGCAATACCAATACCCACACCCTGTGAGTACACTTTATCTATTCCATAAAAGCTAAAAAATAATATACTTAAAATTGAAATCTGAACATTGATTTTATTTTTCATTTTTGATAAGTTTGACCACAAATGCTTTGGTTATTTTTAAAATTGAGCAAATGTGTACTTTCATTACGATCCTGGAAACCTTTTGGTTACCGCTTTATCGTATCAAAATTAGCTTTGGCTAGGATAATCTTAAGATGGGTAAACAATTACTCAACTTGCGATTCGTAAGCTTTGGGGTAACTATTTTACTTTATCCAAATTAGCTTTGGGTAGGATAAAGTCTTTATCGATCAATAACGCATTTTTAAATGCTTCTTTTGCCTCTTCGTACTTGCCAAGTGCGTTGTACGTCATCCCTTTAATGTTAAAGGCGGCTGCAGTTAAACTAACAATTTGTTTCGTACTATCTGTTACAATCAATTCCATTTTTTCCTTCTTGGAATTTTCAGAAGCTATGATTTTGTCCAAAGTCGTCATGCATTCACCATAGCGCTGCATATAAAACTGCATCTCTGCAATATAATAAGCATGTATGAGAGAACTCGTTTGGTGGTACAACTTCTCATAAAGTGTCAGAGCGTTTTTTATGTTCCCCAATATTCGTTCACTAATTGCAACAAGCTCTATGATCTCATAATTTTCCTGCTGCTGGGATAACACTTCATTGCCCGTTTTGATACATTTCCCATATGCTCCGGTGAGGTAATATATTCTTGTTAACGAATCCTTATATGCGATAATACGCTTGGGATTTTTAGCCATCAGGTAATATAGTGAAGTCATCATTACCTGGTAATCTGCATTTGCACGTGCAGTTGCATACACAACAGAATCCATATCCACCTCATTTTTAATTTTATGAATGTCTTTGGTACTGCTTTGCTGTGAGAAGCAATTGACGAAAAGAAAAATAAAAATGCCAGTAGTGATTATGCGCATGATACTATTTTTGGGAAAGATAAAATAAATCCGGCATTTCGACAATTCAAAATCTGTACGAACGGGATAGAGCATTTGATTTATACAGATTTGATTTATACAGAAATTATTTTATATTTGATACATGAGGCTATGGTTTTTTGTGTTTGTATCTTACTTTCTTATTTTAAATGGTGTGCCTTGTGTGAAATCATCAAACCGTTGTGAAGAACTTTCCTGTTGTTCACAATCCGATGATCAGCAACAATCAGAAGAAGATTGTTCAGCATGCAATCCGTTAGACTGTTCTGAGTATTTGTTATCTAATACCATTGCCTATTTTTTTATCACGTCAACACACCTGACTAAGAATACACAGTATTCCGAATTTATCCCCGCCAATGCCACTATCCCCATTTGGCAACCTCCTAAAAACTGCTTCAACTCTTCTTCATAGCATTTGCGGGTATTGTTAATATCGTTATTCCGACTAGAATACTATAATGTGATTTGCATTTGTTGAAAGAAGAAAAATCCATTCGAAATTTAAAGCATATATAAATTAAAACGACTACCATCATGGGATACAACTGGGATTATTTGAATAAAGAAGGATATAATAACAACACAGGTCACTACAGATCTAAAATTGAGCTTGACTTTATAGGAAAAAACATTCAGAACAAAAAATACAAGATACTGGACATTGCAGGAGGATCGGGAAGAATATCGATACCGCTGCTGAAATATGCCGATAATATCACCGTAACCGATATTAATGCGGATGCGCTTCGGATTTTAGATGAGCGAAAGCTTGGCATTCGCACCGTTGCCGGTGACTTTGAAAAAACTGAGTTTAAAGATAAATTTTCTCTTGTTTTGTGTATTGAGGGACCAGATTATTTTCATGACTGGAACAACTTGTTCCAAAAAATTTCATCCCTACTAGAAAAAGATGGGAAATTTATTTTCACCTATACCAATCCGGATAGCTGGCGATATAGTGCACGAAAACTTAAACAAGCAGGGAAGGCAGATCCGTATTACTCTCCAAATTTCATCCAACTGAAAGAATTACTGGAACGATTTAATTTTGAATTTGAAGATATAAAAGGATTTAACTGGACGCTTTTCCCGGTTCGCTCCAACAGCATCTTTGTACATCTTTTTACTTTTTTAGAAAAAATACTCATGCTTGGTAAATGGCATTCTCAAAGTCCATGGCTGATCATCAGTGTTAAAAAACGAAATTGATTTGTTACATCTTCAAATGTGACATAGCTGCATGCGCTTTATTTGAGTGCGTGCAGCCGTGTGCGTTAGAGACTTTGTTATAATTTTTCTCCTTGTTCCGCAACATTAAATCCTTGTTCTTGAAGTTGTCTCTTTTTATTTACATTCCATAATACCGGATTGGTATGATTAAAATGGATAAAATGAATCTTGTTTTTCACAGATCGGTGCGCATCTTGGAATAACTAATATTACTGTAGCCAACAATCCTGCAGGTGTACTCTTAAATAATGACGCTTCAACTGCTATTCCGCTTACCTTAAAAGATGGGATGATTGCAGGTACAGGTCCGGAATTAGAAACATTCAACATTCCAGCTTTGAGTCAAACAGCGTTTGGCAATACAACGGCTGAAAACAAATTTACGATTGTTGATGGTTCTTATCTTGTTAGAGATCCGAATGCTCAAAATGGAAGTAATCGTGTGTTGATTGCACAAATTACAACGGATGGTGAATTGCACTATGAACTAAATTTAAGAATACTACCACCAACGGGTGGAGAAGAAATATACGAAGCGCGCCCGACTGGCAACAAACGTTGGATCCCAAGTTTACGGAATTTTGACAATTGCAATGAAGCACCTATTTTAAAAGTTGCTCCTGCATACGGAGAAAACTATCAGGTTGGTGGTCACGTTGTATTAGATGCACAAAGCAATTCCTGTGCAGATGCAACATCTGTTGATTTTTATGAAGATGGAAAATTAATAGGAACAGATAATACGACTGATCCGTTTGAAGTGTCTTACTTTCCTAAAAAAGGGTTGCACCTGATCACAGCAAAAGGTCACTATGCGAATCCAACAAGAGATATAATTTCAGCACCAACCTATATTAATGTTTATGATACAATCATTCCTCCTGTGTCAGATATCAAATCGCCGGATTATGGTAGCATATTCAATGCAGGTGATCTGGTAACAATAAATGTGGATGCTACTGATGCAGACGGAAATGTATCTTTTGTAGAGTTTTTTGTTGATGAGGTTTCTGTAGGTATTGATTATACAGCACCATACAGTGCCACTTATTTAGCAGTTAGTGGTAAACATGGCTTAAGAGCACAAGCAACTGACAACGATGGAAATTCCCAACTTTCAGGACCAGGATATATTATAGTACCTTATACCGGACCGAATACCTATGAAATTAAAAGCGTAACAGGATCATGCGCAGAAAGCTCTTTCAACCTGCCTATTGCAGCTATTGACCCTGTTGAAAATGTAATTGGTTATGATATTATTTTAAATTATGATAAAACAAAGGTAAAACCTACAGGTAACTTTACATTTGGGAATGATTTAATTACACCAAGCTATGCCTCATACATCAGCAGTGTCAACGATTCAGCCGGTACGATTAAAATCGTTTTATTCATTAATCAAAATGCTCCGGATTATACAAGTTTTTATGGCAAAGGAGAATTGGGTTCAATTGAATTTACAAAATTGAATTTTAATCAAAATGACGTTGCATTATTTACCACGGCTTCTTTCAAAGAAAGTTATTTTACCCGTAATGTTGAAAAACCAGTTCATCCTGGTGACTACAAGCAATTAAAAAACACAACGTTTACAGGATCATTGCATTTTTGGGAAGATAATAGTCCTATCAGATACAAATTTGATGAGCCTGCAAAATATTTAGTGACGAATATTTATACAAGCGACACAGCTTGCACAATCAACAGCCCTGCTACACAAGTTGATATCGATGGTAATTTCAGTTTAAATGCTGAAAACAAAAGCAATATTTTAGTTTCCAGAGATATATACCAATATACCGATGTGCTACCTGTCATCAATTCATTTGATGCGAGCTTTGCGTATAAAATTTTGATTGATGATCATCGTTTTGTCCCGAACATCTATCAGGCAATTGCTTTGGATGTAAATATGGACGGTGCAATTACAGCAGGTGACCTTACGCAAATATTGCGTCGTGGTGTTGGATTCCAATTGGAATTTAAACAAAAATGGAATTACAACGACAATGGAACTTCGAATGGACAACCATCTAAAGATTGGGTATTTGTTGATAGCACTCTTTTAGCAAAACCGGCTTATCAAAAATCGACAAACTTTCCTGCAAATGATGGCATTGGGTATTCAAAAGAATTAGTTCCTATTGTACCTAATTGTTTACCGATACCGGTAGTTTATACGGATTGCATCGTGTATGACTCCACAACGTTCACAGGAATTTTATTGGGTGATATTGATGGCAATTACAAAAACATTAATCCGGATGGTAAAATTAAAAAAGCGTCTGCATCGGATGATGTTGTATATCTAGAACTGGATAAAGCGACTACAACTTCAAATTACCTGGATATACCCATATCTTTTTCTTCATCCGAAAAAATCACTTCGCTTGACTTCAAATTAAAATTTAACGAGCAATCATTAACATATGTTTCTGTAAATTCATTTGCAACGTCGATCAAACAAAGTGATGCTTATTTATCACCGGTTGATCATACATTGCGTTATAGCTGCTTTAGTCAAACAAAAAATCTGGAGAATGGTGAACCTGTTGCCTATATCCGTTTTACACAAAAATCACCTATAATTGAAGCCACTGATTTTAGTGATTATGCAGCTTATTTAAATGGACAAGAGGTACAGATGCAGTTAAAAAACAATATCACAACTGGTGTTTCTGATATTGTTACTGGAGCAACGAATGTTACCGTTTATCCGAATCCGACAAGTAATCTGTTACATGTAATTTCTACAGAGCACGCAACTGCTGAATTATTCGATCTTCAAGGCAGATTAATTACTTCAACAGTAGCATATGCAAACGAAAAGCAAACCATCAGTACTGAAGGTATTGCAAATGGTACATATTTATTAAAAGTTTACAACAACTATTTTATTTCTACTCAACGTATTGTGATTAGCAATCAGCAATAAGTATTTCGTTTAACGACCTCTCAAGTATTGATAAACTAGATCATTTGAAAAATTCCCTGGCAAAATTTGCCGGGGATTTTTATTTATTTCACTTCCTTCTAAAGATATTTAAACGTCAGTGTGAGAGCGAGATGCGCAATTAAAAATTCTTTTTTCCGTTAAAATATTTATCTTTAGGAATTGACAGTACTAAATGATCTAAGAATAGAATTTTGAATTATTGATAAATTAAACCCCATGTACCATGAAAACTAAACTCTTGCTTTTTGCACTTATTTCTGTTTTGGCAACCACACAATCATTTGCCCAAATAGTAACCTTCACTCTTCTTAAAAGTTGCAATTCCTATGACCGAACAGGATTTACAGAAGAGTTCGCCAAAAAACGTTTTTATATTGTTGAAGAATCAGTAAAAAAAGCGAATAATAAATTGATGGAAGGAGGTACACTTTATAGCAATGAAAAGGAACGTGACTTGGGCATTGCTGAAATTAATGTACTATCTGTGATTAATGGAACAAAAAAAATTACGGAGATCTCTTTTCTAAAAGGAAGTAAACACGATTACTCAAAAAATTACGGTGACCTCCACGCCCAAATGAATTCCTTCTTCACCAAGACAGCAAGTTTCCAGAGTAAAAAATACAAAACCGAAGTTGCCACATTTACAAAGGACAAAGTTTATTATTATGCTTTTAAGATCAAAGATGTACCCTACATTGTTATTTCTAATTATAAAATTGAGGAGGACTATTTTTAAACTTTAATAGCGTTCTGTACCCCGTTCGGCGTAGCTTCTAGCTACGTCGCGGTACCTATTTTTTTACATTAAGGAAATCATTAAACACCTTACTCACTTAACTTTTACGCCCTAATTTTTTTAGCATGCGGATATGTGAACCAATGGCACCGAAGAACGTCTTATTCTCATTATACCTTACTCCAAATTCCAATGCTGTTTGCTTTACGATAGGTGAAATAGCTCTATAATGAATATGACTGATGTAAGGGAACAAGTGATGTTCAACCTGATAATTTAATCCACCGATCATCCAACCGAAAATCCGACTTTTTCGCGAGAAATTAGCTGTTGTTTCAAGCTCATGGACTGCCCATTCATTTTCAATTACTCCCTGACCATTTGGAAGAGGTTGTTCTGCTTCTTCAACCAAATGAGCCATTTGGAATACAATTGTCATGAACATTCCAGCTGTAAGGTGCATGGTTAAAAAGCCAAGTAACACGAGCCACCAGCTAAACGGGGCAATTAACATGGGTAGTACGAGAAAAACTATCAAATAAGCAGCTTTCGTCAACGCCAGTTTGATCATCTCCTTTCTTGGAGTAGAGCCTTGTTGACGGGTAATGCCTTTTTTATTATATCTGTTTAACTGTTTAAATTCATTCACCGTCCTTGACAACGTCATTAAAGAATACAGGAAAAAAGCATAAACATGCTGGTAACGATGTACTTTCTTCAGTTTGCTTTGTGTTGACAAGCGCAAAACTCCTTTTGGATCAATGTCTTCATCAAAGCCTTCAATATTTGTGTAGGTATGGTGTAAAAGGTTATGTTGGACTTTCCAATTAAATGTATTGCCTCCGATAAAATACATAGACGTTCCAAATAATTTATTTAACCAGTTAAAATTTGAGAAAGAGCCATGTACGGCATCATGCATTACACTCATGCCAATTCCTGACATACCTATTCCCATTAAAATGGAAATTGGAAATATCAACCAGCTGCTCATCGGAAAAATTAACAACATAACAAAAGAACCGAAATATAGTGTCATCATAGCTATCTTTGCCCAAATAGAAAAAAATGAAGAAGATTCTATTAATTGTCGGCCTATTGATAATATCGGCGTTCTCTCTTTGGGGTTATGCGAATTATTACTATAAAGAAAATACGGATCAAGAACTAGTTGAAGAAAAAAAGCCAATGAATTTTGAAGCAATTATGCTTTATCTTCGATATCATGGTAAAGTTGGTAATGATGTTTCAGCTAGAATTAGATACTATTTTCCAGAAATTTATAGTAAAATCCTTGCTAATACAGAGGAAAGGAAACAGCAGGAGTCAGCAGCAAAAGAAGAACGGGATGTTAACGATAGGTCAGCACTTGAAGGCACTACATTTACTTTCAATTCTGATGGTATCGCTTCGCGAAAGCTTTATGGTGTCGACCTAATAAAAGTATTGCAAACACACCGATTTTTTAACGGTTCACAAGACGATGGAACAGCAACCTATCCAGGAATTGCACTTTCCGAAGCTGGTGAGTTCTTGCTTCAATTAAATCAAACTGATCCTTATTATATCGGAAATATAACAGTGTCCTATAATGGCAATTTTTTGTTTGCTTCAACAAAAGCTGATTATTCATATAAAAAACCACAAGTCAAGTTATATCCTATTCAAGAAAATAACCGACCATTTAAATTTAAAATTGTAATTGAAGACAGGGGGCAAACAATCGTGAATCAGACCATAGAAAAGCATTGCAATGTGGATTGCAATCTGGGCTGTACACCCGCTGATGAAATAAAAACTAGAGAAAATAGAGATTGATTTTAAGAAATTATTAGATTTGGGCACAACAAAACGTATTAATTATGCCAGAATATAGAATTAAACTTGCTTACGATGCTAATGCTGGATATTATGAGCATGGGCATAACCTAAGAATAGAATTAATTAAATTTTTATTGAGAAATGGTGCATTTAATTTAAACGCTTACGTTAGTTCTACTATTTCGTTTTCTTTTTTATGGAATACCAATCCTCTTTATTTTTGGGAGGGGACTTTCTTAAGTGATTTTGTTGATGATTTCTATTATCAGATATCGCTTATCCAACCGAGTGATGATGAAAATCCAGAATTTTCAACAAAGGCGAAACCTAGAAATGGTTTTGTAAATAGCTTTGAGACTGATATAACAAGGGCCCAAAATCAGATAAGAGAAGCTGGGGTAGAATTTAATGATGACTAATGCTTTTTCTTCTTAAATAGTCTTTTTTATATTTAAAGTACACTTCTCGTTCATGAATTCTAGCTGGATTACCTTTAGATGGTGCACCGTTTTTAAGTCGCTCCAAGTATGCTAGATTTCTTTCAACCATTAAAGTGGTTGGGTGAGTTAGGACAGAGAATACTTCAAAGTTAATTTTATTGTT
>DAORKB010000098.1:1714-12473 GCA_035439365.1 Bacteroidia bacterium | reverse complement strand
ATTACGGTGTGTTTAACTACTTAAAGGGAATTGAAACCATTCCGTATTTCTTTCAGAATTACGCTGAATTAAGCAAATAAGGTTCGTTATTAATAATTAGCTATGTTCTATGTGCCTGTGTGTTTAAAAAAATTAAAACACATAGGCACATAGAAACATAGATTCAAAATGTCAATCCATGAAATTCAATAGAAGATTTTTTTATTTTTTAAGTATCTGTTGCGTTTTGCTTACGTCTTGTGCCAGCGACTTTCAGGAAGTACAGTTTAGTGGTATTGAAAGTGTAAAAATGCTGAACATATCTCAACAGGGAGCAGAAGCAGAAATTACAGCACGAATAAAAAATCCAAACAATACTTCTTTTACGATTTACAAATCTGATTTAAATGTCTCCATCAATGGGTTAGACGCAGGGATGGCGCACCTTACAGATAATGTAAAAATCAAAAGTAATTCGGAAGAGGCGTACATCTTTAAAGTTAAATCTGATTTTTCCAAACTTAGTTTAACCGATTTACCTCAGTTAATTAGTATTGCAACGAGTAGAAATGTAAAGGTAGGTTTAAAAGGGGATTTACAGGTAGGTAAGTTTTTTTATAAAAAAACGGTTCCGGTTGAATTCAACGAAAGTGTTCCTTTAAGCAAATAGTTGACTACGCACTTTTCTTTCCAGCAACAAAATCCTTCAAATAAAAAGGTTCAAAATAAGCAACATCTTCAAACTGCTTGTTTTGAAAAGCTTTCTCGGAAAGTTGGATCATGTTTTTTGCAGATGGGAATAGTTGATCAATAAATATCGCATTTGACTGAGTCGCTAAGCTAGTTTTGCATTTTTCTGCACCATCTCCAAAAAAATAAATTTTTTGTTTTTGAAGCAACACTTCAAATGAATGCTCGTCAATGATACTGGCGGCAGTAGGAGAAATCAGTTTATTTTCTTTATCAAAAATGGCACAATACACTTCCATCCGGCGGGCATCAATCATTGGACAAAAAAGTGTATGAGCATCTCCATGCTTTTGTGAACATGCATAAGCCGAATGCTCAAGTGTATTGATCGCAATCAATGGTTTATTTAATGAAAAGCACAACCCTTTAGCAGTACTCACGCCTATACGTAAACCGGTGTAGGAACCAGGTCCTTTGCTGATAGAAATAGCATCCAGAGAAGCTAATGTGAGGTTTGCTTTATGCAACACCTTTTCAATAAATAAATTTAAATTTTCTGCATGGGTGTAATCCCCATTTAACTCCTCCATGGACAGCAGCTGTCCGTCTTTTGCAAGTGCTACACTGCAAACAGTTGTAGCGGTCTCTAAATTTAAAATCAGTCCCATTATTTTTTTGGAAGAGTAAACAGTTTGGATTTGTCTACTTTTTTTACGGCAGTTCCTTCTTTCAATTGTTTGGAAATCGCAGCATATGGACCAGAAATAACTTCATCTCCATCCTTTATACCCTCTATTATTTGAATGTAATCATTATCCTGAATACCTGTTTTTACTTTTACCTTTTTTGCTTTTCCTTCTGATAAAATAAAAACACATTCTTCCAGCTCCGTGCTCGCATCTTTATTTTCAAATTTTTTATCCTTTTCATTTGTCACAACAACGCCTTCGTTATTCTGATCAGCTTTTTTTACTTCATTTTGGGGAGCATCGCTACTATCGCTTCTTGTTGTAACAGATTGGATGGGAACGGATACGATATTTGCTATCCGTTTGGTTTGTATATCAACAGAAGCGCTCATACCCGGACGAAAAGGGGCAGAACTATTGCTTAAATTTGTCAGATCCTTATATGAATCCTGCAGGATGCGTATTTTAACTGTAAAGTTGGTAACTTGTTCAGCAGTAACACCAGTGGTATTTGCAGAGTTTGCAATCTCTGTTACAATGCCTTTGAATTTTCTATCGGTGTAGGCATCCACTTCTATTACGGATGTATCTCCATTATGTACACGAACAATATCATTTTCATTTACATCCACGCTTACTTCCATCTCATTTAAATTGGCAAGACGCATGATTTCTGTACCTTCCATTTGTGCAGTACCTACAACACGTTCCCCTTTTTCTTTGTTTAGTTGAGAAACCGTTCCATTTACAGGCGAATAGATATTTGTTTTTGCCAGATTATCATTTGCTTCTTTTAATGAAGCTTCTGTGCTTTTTACATTAAAATCAGAAACGTTCACACTTTCTTCAGCCGCTTTAATATCTGCTTTTGCACTTTCGTAGTTTGCTATTGAAATATCCATCTCTGATTGAGAGATCGCACCCTGATCAAATAATTTTTTATTGCGTTTGTAAGTCGCTTCTATATTTTGGAAAGTGGCTTTCACTTGATCCAGTCTTGCCTTTGAGTTTTGCAAAGTTGCCCGCGAACCATTCAAGGTAGCAGACATTCTGTTTAAGTTTGATTCATAAATCAATGGATTGATTTTGCATAACAAATCACCTTTCTTCACCGGATCACCTTCTTTCACATACAATTCAACTATTTCACCGGATACATCAGAGCTGATCTTCACTTCAACTTCCGGTTGAATTTTTCCATTGGCGGAAACAGTTTCAATAATGGTTCTTTTCTTTGCTAGCTCTGTACTAACATTTGTAACCGGACTTCCAGAAACATTTTTTAAAACGATGATGAGTACAACTACAGCCACTCCTGCAATAATCCACCAGATTTTCTTTTTCATTTCTAAAAGTTTAAAATAAAGGTTACAATTTTAATGCTTTGCCCTGATAAAAGTCGAGTACTTTGGTTTTAAACAAGTATTCGTATTTAGCTTGCAACAAATCGCTTTGTGCTTTTATCAGTTTATTTTTGGAATCATTATAATCATTGGTATTCACAATACCCACATTGAATTTTTGTTCGGTATATTTAAATGATTCGGCAATGGCTTCGACAGCTTTGGTGCTGGCATAATATTTTTTCAATCCTGCGTTTGCATCTGCAAGTGCTTGTTGTACGTTTTTTTGTATTTGTAATTTTGTAGATTCTATTTGCAATTCGGCGCTTAACACCTGCATACGTGCACGACCAATAGCTGATCGAACCTGAAAACGATTAAAGATCGGAATCGTTAAATAGAACCCAACAGATTTGTTAATGTTTTCATTGTATTGGGTCATAAATGGTGTTTTCTCATAAACAGGATTTGATAATTGAGGCGTCAATACTTTTTCGTTGTCGGTAGTAATATCACCATTTGGTGTATACCCCAAAAATTCCGGGTATGTTTTGATTCGCTGTGCCAATCCGGAATAACCTGTACCATAAAATGCGCTTAATGAAAGGCGTGGACTCATACCGCCCCAGGCAACATCCAACCCTTTTTCTGCACTTTTCATATTGTAATCAGCACTTTTTATTTCTGGTAAAATACCCAATGCTGTTGTATAAATTTGATTTGCATCACTTGCTGCTAATAATGATTGTCCTTCTACATTTATTTCCGGTTTAATGATACGTAATCCTTGTGCACTTGGTAAATTTAAAAGCTGAGCCAAGCCCAAATACGAAATGTTTAATTGATTTTCGGCATTTGTAAGATTCAACTCCTCTGTTGCCAACTGTGCCATTATATCTAAATAAGAACCTCTTGCAACACTTCCTGCATCTACCAGTTTTTTTGCACGCTCGGATTGTGCGCTAGTAATACCAATTTGATTCCGTGCATTTTCAACCGCTTCCATGTTGTATAAAATCTGCAAATAGGCCGTAGCAACATTTAGGGCCACATCATTTTTCATTTTATCAACACTGTATTTGTTTGACAAATACAGATAACGATTTTGATGAATGGTATTAAGTGTTTGTAATCCATTGAATATTGTATAATCGGCACTAACGCCCAAGTTTTGGGAAAGTACTTGTTGCGATGCAAATTGGTTGGTGAAACGGTCAATGGTTCTACCAAAATTGTAGGTATGAGACATATTCCCGTTAATTGCAGGTAATAAAGACATCTGACTTTGCACCAGGTTGATATCCGCCAATTCGGTGTTCACTTCTGATTGCTTGATCTGGATATTATTTTTTAATGCATAGTCAATGCATTGTTCCAGGTTCAATGGCTGTTTTGTAATACCGGCAGTATCCAATTTGGAATCCGGTACTTGTGCATGCATCCTAGCGGAAGTGCTAAGAAACAAAACGATAAACAGACCTTGAACTTTTAATTTCATGGAAGCAAATTTAAAAAGAGAATTCCACATATAAGCAATAAAAAGAGGGAATTTGCTGAGTGTAAATGTGTAGTTTTGCATAAATAATTAAATAATGAATTTTGTTACAATTTTAGGTTTTTTGGCGGCCATTGGAACCACCGGTTCGTTTATTCCTCAGGTTATTCATATTGTAAAAACAAAAGACACCAAAGGCATTTCTTTAAGTATGTATATCATTTTTACATCAGGCGTCCTGTGTTGGTTATTATATGGTTGTTTTTTGGGGTCGCCCCCGATTATAGTTGCAAATGCTGTTACACTTATTCTGGCAATTACCATTTTAATTCTTAAAATCAAATGGGGTTAAACCTGCTACTCACCCGCAAACTCCCAGGCCGATTTATAAGCCATGATGCGTTCCGTATAATCTAAAAACTCTTTGTAAAAAGGATGATTACCCAACGTAGCACTATCGCCAATTACAATCAATTTTTTCTTTGCCCGCGTAAGTGCCACATTCATACGACGTATATCATTTAAAAATCCGATTTCCATTTTCTCGTTGCTTCTTACCAGGCTGATGTAAATAATATCCTTTTCCTGTCCCTGAAAACCATCTACTGTTTTTACTGCAAGTTGTGAAGCATATGGTTTTAATTCTTCATCTGTACTGATCAACTGTGTTAAATACTGCACCTGTTCTTTGTAGGGCGAAATAACGCCAATACGAATTGGTTTATTATCAGGCACAAGTGTGTACTGCTGCAGCACTAACTTTAAATGTTTTAATAAAAGTTGCGCTTCTTCCGGATTTGAAATACTTAAACTCTCCGGATTTGTAATTTCTGTATAACCACATCCTGCAGTATCAATAAACTCTACAGGTACATTCAATAAATAATGAGCAGGATCATTACTTAATAAATGATCCTTCACAGTGGCATCTGCTTTCAGCTCATTCTGATAAAATTTTCTGCTGGAATAATTCATGATCCATTCGTGCATGCGGTATTGCGTATTTAGCATAACAGCAATGCCCGGAATATGCATGCAATGCTCAAACAAGGTTTCTTTTAAACCTTCCTCCTCTGCCTTTTTTGATTTTACAGTTGGTGGCAATTGAAAATGGTCACCTGCAAAAATAACTCTGTTGCTGCGTGTAATGGGTATCCAACACATGGGTTCCAGTGCCTGAGCTGCTTCATCAATAAATACGGTAGAGAACTGACGGTTACGCATCATTCTTCCAGCAGAAATAACGGGGGTACAAGCAATGACCTGTGCTTTATCAAATAAATCCATTACAATATAATCTTCCAAGGCACGGGCATCTTTCATGATTTTACGTGCTTCATTATAAAACAACTGACGTTGTTCCCGTTCCTCTCTTCCAAATGTACGTTTGTATTTTCCGGCCATGCGAAAATACTCATCGGCTGTTTTGCGATAATTTTTTATTTCTTTATAAGACTCATGGGCCATTAATTTAGAGTCGAGTGTGCTGGAAAGCACTTCTTCTGAAATGCGGGCCGGGTTTCCCAAACGCAAAACCTGCATACCTTCTTTAAATAATTTTTCGGTAAGCAAATCAACCGCTGTATTGCTCGAACTGCATACCAATACCTGTGGCTCTGTTTTCAACGTCTGACGAATTGCCTGAACAAGCGTAGTTGTTTTACCGGTGCCGGGAGGACCATGTATGATAGCCACATCCTTTGCTGTCAGGATTTTTTGTACTGCTTCCTGTTGTGAAACATTTAATCCCTGGATAGCATCAATTGTTTTTGTTTTATCAAATTGCGGAGGTTTTATTTTGTAGAGCACATCACGGATATGCGCCAGGCGATCATTGGAGGCTTCGATCACTTTTTCAAGAGCGATATCCATTTCCTTATAACTTGTTTCATCAAACAACAGGTTAATGCCTAATTTGCCATCATCACACCAATCGGGTAATTCATCAACCGTTAACGACAACCGGATTTTATTGGGTCCAATAATTTTTACCGTTCCATTGATTGCTTCCTTGTCCGCCGAAGCTTTAGCGGAGTTGGATTGATCATGATTCGAAAACAACTCTGCTACTTTCCCACCCGAAAACAAGTGCGGTTCATTGTGGTTGGTGGTACGTTCAATATCAATGGATAAATATTCACCAAATCCAATTTCTGTATTGGTAATTACAATCGGATACCATGTTACACCATTTGCTTTCCGATGATTGATATTGTTACGTGAAAAATGTTCCTTGTATTGATTAAAATCTTCATCTCGTTCTATCTTTAACAGCTTTCGCAGATGGACCAAACGATCAAGTGCTTCCTTCATAGTTGTAATAAGTTTGAGATGAATATACTATTTAATCATTTACAAACTAGGAAGGCTTATTCGGATCATTGAGTTTAGGAACCTTTATTTGGTCTCCTTTCTTTAATCCTTCAATGACTTCAATATTGATTCCATCAGATAAACCTGTTTTTATATACTGTTTCGTGTAGGCATTTTTACCTGTCTCCACCTCAACAAATGTTTTCTCCTTTTCAAATTGTAAAATGCTTTCAGGAATGGCAAATACTTTATCCTTTTTTGCAAGAATAATGTCAGCATTTGCGCTATACCCGGCACGTAAAAAGGTTCCGTTTGTTTTATCCAACGCAGCACGTATTAAAAACTGAATAGCACCATTCTCTGTAACACCTTTTGGAGCTATATACTCCAGCTTGGCTGAGAAACTTTCTTTATCAATTGCACCAATTGTTAATACCAGGTTCATCCCCTGTTGTATTTTTCCTACTTCGCTTTCATCAACCTTTCCTTCAAAAATCATTTCTCCCATATTGGCAACAGAGGCAATGGTGGTACCTTCATTAAAGGTATTGCTTTCGATCACGTTGCTTCCCTCTTTGTTTGGAACATCCAGGATCATCCCGTTTATAGTAGAGCGGATCAATGTGTTTGTTGCTGTTCCCGCAGATTTTGTAACTCCTTCTTTTATCAACTGTTCGTTGTTTTCGGCAGCATCCAATTCTTCTTTCGAGCTTTTTAATTTTAATTCGTAAGGTTGAAATTCCGCCTTGGCAATTGTATTTCCTTTGTACAATTGTTCTCCCCGTTCGTATTCTATTTTTGCATTTTCGTAAGCAATTCGCGCTTGCCTTGTTCTGTTTTCAGCATTTGCAAGATTGATCATGTTCGGAATAATTTTAATCCTTGCAATAATATCTCCTTGCTTTACCTGTTGCCCGGCTACAATGAAAAGCTTTTCAATGATTCCAGAAACTTGCGATTTTATATTTACTTCACGGCGAGGAATAATGCTACCTGTTGCCACTGTCTTTTTTACAATAGTTGTATCGAACGGAGTGACATGTTCATATACAACAGGAACGTCTTTTGATTTTGTATAAAAGAAATAAATGGTCCAAACGAAACCTCCGATTAAAATAAGGACTAATAAATACCTAAAAATTTTACTGATCATATATTGATTTATTTTAAAAAATTATTCTGCTCGTAATGCTTCTACAGGGTTAATGGAAACTGCACGTAATGCAGGGATAAGGCCCGCTAATGCGCCTGAAACAATCAGCACTGCTAATGCTTGAAATACACCGGCTAAGTCGACAGTTGGATTTTTAAACATCGCTCCTCCTTCACCTAGTGCAGAGTTTAGCCCTTCCAACAATACCAACCCGATTAACATACCAATGTATCCTGCCAGAATGGTAAGGAAAACCGACTCCATGATGATTTGCAAAATCACGCCTAATGGTTCAGCGCCCAATGCCCGTTTAACACCGATTTCACGGGTTCGTTCCTTTACAATGATCAGCATGATGTTGCTGATACCAATTACACCGGCTATCAATGTTCCAATACCAACAAACCATACAAGGCTATTGATACCTATGAATAGCCCACTCATTTTTTTGTATTGAACACCCATGTTCCAATGTCCTACAGCTAAATCATCTTCTGGTGCAACTTTGTGACGCTCTTTCACAATAGCAATCGCTATTTTTTCCGCTTCTTCTGCAGGTATGCTTGGCTGAGCAGATATGGCAAACCAACCCACTACATCACCATAGTTAAATGCATTTTGAAATGTAGAAAAGGGAGTCATGATACGTTCAGCATCTTCTCTTGCCCGATCGCCATTTCCCCATGGATTGGTGCATCCGATAACTTTGAAATAAACACCGTTGATACGAACATATTTTCCAAGTGGATCCTCGCCTTTTGCAAACAATGATTCTTTCACACGACTACCGATAACGCATACTTTTCTTTTTTCTTTTATATCATTTTCATTTAAAAAACGACCGGCATTAATATCGATATACTGAATATTGGCAAGATTAGGATAAACACCTACTACCTGGAAGCTCCCTGTTTTCAAACCTCTAACAACGCTTACCGGTTGATCATGTCCACCCAATTGATTTTGTGGAGAAACAATTGCCAACTCTTTAACATTATTAAGTGCGATAGCATCGCCATTATTAAAGTTGTAATTCCTTCCGGGTTTCATCCCTTTATAGGCTTTATTGGTTTTTTGTGCCCACATAAAAAAACTATTGGTTGCAGTTCCGGCAAAGTCCTGCATGATCCCGTTTTTTAATCCGTTGCCGGCGCCTAGCATAATAACCAACATGAAAATTCCCCAACCTACACCCAGGCAGGTAAGGAAGGTACGTAGCCTGTTTTTTCGAATGGTGGCAAAAATTTCTTGCCAATTGTCTCTGTCAAACATGGTTATTGTTTTTATTCGGTTCGTAATGCCTCTATGGGTTCTACTTTAGCAGCCTTTAGCGCAGGAAACAAACCTGCAAGCGCACCTGCAATAACAATTAGTAGTGTTGCTGAAACAGCTACACTGAGATCAACTTCCGGGCGATGAAAAAATTCACCTTCCACTCCAAATACATTCAATAACTCTAAAACACCCACACCAAGCATTAATCCGATATATCCAGCTATACCGGTAATAAAAATAGCTTCCTGTACAATAAGCATAACAATAGAGCTTGGAGTTGCACCAATTGCTTTTCGAATACCAATTTCTTTTGTACGTTCCTTTACAATGATCATCATGATATTACTAACACCCACAACACCGGCAATGAGCGTAAAAATACCAATGATCCAGGTAAACATTTCAATACCTCCAAGTACACCCATTACATTTTCGTACTCTTTCGACCAGTTTTCAATACGCACAGCGTTTAAATCATCGGGGCTGAAATGATATTTCGCAGCAAGCAATGTCCGTGTTTTTTCAACAAGTTCATCCCCGTTGTATTTTGAACCGGGTAAAATGCTCGTCCATATATGATTGACATAATTTTTTCCATTCCATGCTTTTTGGGCGGTGGATAATGGAATATACAAGCGGGTATTATCCCTGTCGGCCGGGTCTTTAAATACACCTACTACTTTAAATGGAATACCATCAATGTCTACAAATTTGTTTAAGGCATCTTCCTTGGGAAAAAGTATATCTTTTACAGGAGGGCCGATGACGCATACTTTTCTGCATTCATCGAGGTCCATTTTATTAATAAATCGCCCACTGGTAACCGGGCAATTTTCCAGCATCTGATGTTCAGGTAAACACGAACGTACTAAAAATGCGCCCCGTTGATTTTTATAGTTCACGATGCGCTGCCAGTTTCTCCCATCATAAACCGCGCTTGTGTATTGCATATCCGGTACTTTGGAATGGATCAACCCATAATCTTCATTTGTTAACTGAATTTGTCTACCTGGCTTGAAACCACCATATGCAATAGTCGTTTGTCCGGACTGAATATTGATACTATTCACAGCATCGCGCATAAATGAATCTTCGGCACTGTTACGCAATGCTTTTCCGCAACCCAACAGAATAATCAAAACGAATATTCCCCAGGCAACACTAAAGGCCGTAAGAAAAGTACGCAGCTTATTTTTCCGGATGGTACCTAATATTTCCTGCCATTTATCTCTATCAAACATGTACAGGTTCGTTTTCGTTAATAATTAAACCATCTTTTAAACGAATCACCCGATCCGTCATCTTGCTGATATCATCTTCGTGTGTTACGATCACGAGCGTCATCCCTTGTCTATGCACCTCTTTAAAAATGTCCATTACTTCAATTGATGTTTTGGAATCAAGAGCACCGGTTGGTTCATCAGCAAAAATTACTTTTGGTTTTGAAATAAGTGCACGTGCAATGGCGACACGTTGTTTTTGTCCTCCGCTCATTTCACTTGGTAAGTGATTGGCCCAATCCTTTAAACCAACACGATCGAGATATTCCATGGCAAGCTTGTTACGTTCTTTGCGACTCACTTTTTGATAATATAGTGGCAATGCAACATTTTCTGCTGCATTCTTAAATGCTAATAAATTGAATGATTGAAAAACAAAACCTAAAAACTGGTTGCGAAGCTGAGCAGCTTTTGCCTGAGAAAGATTACGAATTAAAATATTGTTGAGATGATATTCACCGTGATCATAATTATCAAGGAGCCCTAGTATGTTGAGAAGAGTGGATTTACCAGATCCGGAAGATCCCATAATCGATACGAGT
>DAORKB010000098.1:0-1614 GCA_035439365.1 Bacteroidia bacterium | reverse complement strand
TATGTTGAGAAGAGTGGATTTACCAGATCCGGAAGATCCCATAATCGATACGAGTTCTCCCTCTTTAATATGCATGTCAATTCCTTTCAGGACATGCATTTTATTCTTCCCCATCGCGTACGATTTATTGATTTGCTGTAAACGGATCATATCTGCTTAATTATAATGGTATAAAGTTATATCAAAAAAGGGGTTACATACCTACCGTTAACACAGCGAAAAAGACCGATGGTAAAATAAATTCAGGCTATGGTCCGTCGACTCTTATTCCTTCTTTATTCATGTAATACTCCTGCCCATCTAGTATTACCTTTGCTTTGCCCTTTTCAAACGGACCAATCAAATTAAAAGTCGGTTTGATAATCTCTCTGCCGGTTTTATCATACAGTCCCCATTTATGTCCCAATCTTACACGCCCAAAGCCTTCGTAAAAATTTTCAGCTTCCTGATATTTAATAGGTATTTTAATAGCGCCGGTCGTGTCAATATATCCCCACTTTTTATTCAATCTTACACGTGCAAGTCCGTCGCAAAAATTACCATGAAACTCATATTTTGTAAAAAGCTTTTTATACTTTTCATTGGGATCATTTTGCCCTGGTGTTTCTGAAGCCTTCTTCGTTGCTGTTTTTTCTTTTACTTTTTGAGCATAGCCCGTCAAAAAACTACAAGAAAAAACGATTAACACGAACGTAGCATTCTTTTTAACTGTTGCAATTGATTTCATTTGCGTGCGAATAGACGATTGATAAATAAATAAGTTACAGTAAAATTAAAAATAAATGGAATAGGATAAACGAAGGTTAAGATGGGAAATTGCCATCGCTCACCTCATCCCTTCTCCTCTCCTTGAAAAAGGAGATGGGTGACTGTAGTTTTCTTAGGTCACATTTTCGTGAATACAATCACAACGCGACTCTTTAAAAGTCAAATTGAAAGTTGATCGAACAATTTAAAGTGAATTTTATTCCTTAGTGACCCCTCTCCTTTTTTCAAGGAGAGGGGCTGTGGTCTAGTACGCCAGATTCGGTCCTAACCAACGCTCAATTATTTCCAAAGGCATTTCCTTACGACGTGCATATTCCTCCACCTGGTCTTTCGCAATTTTACCAATACCAAAGTAATGCGATTGAGGATGGGCAAAATACAATCCACTAACTGCTGCAGTAGGAACCATTGCCATACTTTCGGTTAGGTAGATATCGGTATTTTTTTCAGCATCCAGCAATTCAAATAAAGGAGGTTTTTCTGTATGATCCGGTTGAGCTGGATATCCTGGTGCCGGACGAATACCTGCATATTCTTCCTTGATCAACTCTTCATTGCTATATGTTTCGTCACTTGCATACCCCCAAAACTCTTTACGTACACGTTTGTGCATCAACTCAGCAAATGCCTCAGCTAAACGATCAGCTAATGCTTTTAACATAATGGCTGAGTAATCATCGTGATCTTTTTCAAAGCGTTCAACATGTGCATCAATGCCAATTCCGGTAGTTAATGCAAATCCTCCTATATAATCAGCCGCAGCTGTTTTTGGTGCAAGAAAATCGGATAAGGCCACGTTATATTGTCCCGATGGTTTTTTTGATTGTTGACGAATCGTATGAAAAA
>DAORKB010000097.1:0-12502 GCA_035439365.1 Bacteroidia bacterium | reverse complement strand
CGTATACGATTTAAGTTGGTCACCGGATGGAAGTAAACTTTATTTCTCAAAATATTGCGAGGGCGCAACCGGGGGTAAACTGTACCAATATGATTTCAACACTACCAGCACACGTCTCATTTTTGATGTTCACCCTACTTCCAACCAGTACACAGCCAAAGGATTAAAGCTAGGACCTGATGGAAAAATTTATTTTATTTATAAAACTCCGGATGGACAAGTCAGATTTCTTGGAGCAGTAGATAAACCCAACAATCCTCCCGAAACCTGTGATTTTAACCCCGGGCAAATTAACATGAGTGCCAATATAGAACCTGCAAATAAATTTCCTGACTTTCTGCATGTAAACAATGAACTTAAGCATTACAAAGATACTGTGGTTACTATTAACACACCCTGCAATTTTACTTCACTCGAACTGGATTTGTATTTTCCTCTTGCAGGCATTGACGATGACAAAGATCGTTTGACCTACTCCATTCAATCCATACATGCTGCAACAGCTACAGCCACTCTTACAGCTTCAGGGATACGTTATAAAAACACAGCAAAACCTTCCTACACTGATACCATTACCATACAATATTGCGATGACTTTTGTGTGAAAAAATGCGGAACATTTCGGGTTATCATTCATGTAAAAGCAATTAGCAGTACATTGAATTTACCGGATTCTATCAACTCCTGTGTATTTGACCCCATACTGCTCGATGCTGGAGGCGGTTTTAATAGCTATTTGTGGTCGACAGGTGAAACCACTCAAAAAATTTTTGTAAAAAACAGTGGCACATATAACATTACTGCACAGGATAAAAATGGCTGCCTCTACTCCGACTCGACCACTGTGACGTTCAAGTCCCAATTTGTTTTTCCGCTTGGCAATGACACCACTGCATGTGACAGTTTTCTGTTAAAGTTAAATTCCAATTTTTCACATATTTTATGGAGCACAGGAAGTCAGGCAACCTCTATCCTGGTACGAAGAAGTGGAACATATATGGTCACTGTTACTAATAAAGAAGGCTGCACCGCAAGCGATACTATTTCAGTAATTATTAACGATCCACCGGTCATCAATTTGGGAGGTCCCTATAACTATTGCAAAAATATTCCCATTCATCAGGTTTTTAAAATTACGGGAATGAAAGATATCAGATGGTCTACCGGTAGTACGCAAGATTCTATCCTTGTAACCACCGCCGGAACATATTCTGTTCATGTTACAGATATGAAAGGATGCAAGGCAAACAGTCAGGTAACGGTTGCAACATTACCCTTACCCATACCTGCATTTAATACTTTTGATGCCTGTGTTGGAACGAATAATAAATTTATAGACGCATCCACGATTACATCGGGCAAAATAGATAAGCGTCAATGGAATTTTGGAGATGGTACAACAAATCAAGTTGATTCGATCGCGTATCACTCTTATTTAACTTCCGGTACATTCCCTGTAAAGTTAATTGTAACATCTGATGGAAAGTGTATGGATTCAGTTACACATAACTTATCTGTTTATGACCTGCCGGTTGTTCTGTTTGATTACAAAATTGTTTGTCCGGGTAACCGCATTGAATTGCTCAACAATTCTACCTCTCAAAATCTCATCTCTGGATGGGAATGGGATTTTGGTGATGGGACAATTGATCAACAAAAAAATCCTGCACATACTTATGCATTAAAAGGTAACTATCCAGTGAGCCTCACTGCAAAAACAGATAAAGGGTGTGTTGCATCACTCACAAAAGGGGTCGACATCCCAACAGCTCTTAAAGCAGATTTCACCACTAAAAACAATTGTGAAGGAAAGAGTGTTTTATTTACAGACAAATCATCTTTCGACAATATATCCAATACTACTTATTTCTGGGACTTTGGCGACGGTACCTCATTTTCAACTGAAAAATCTCCACAGCATGTTTATAATTTGCAAGGCACCTATTTGGTTAAACTTATTTTATCCACAAATTCAGGATGCACGGATTCAATCAGTAAAAAAGTAAAAATAAACCCCAATCCCAAAGCTGCATTTATTGCAACCAATGCATCCGGTTGCTCACCACTTGTTACCAATTTCATTGATCAATCAACCATTCAAACCGGTAAAATTATAAACTGGCAATGGCAATTGGGAATTCGAAATTCCACAGCTCAACACCCGGAACAGGTTTATCGCAATCCTTCTGCAACGGTTGTTAAATATAATGTAAGGCTTGTTGTTTCTTCTGACAGTGGTTGCTCAGCTGAGCTATTAAAACCTGATTATATAAATATATATCCGAGTCCAACAGCAAGCTTCTCACTTGCTCCGAAAATTGTGTCCGTTTCAGATGCTATCGTTTCATTCCAAAATAATTCGCAAAGAGCAGACAGCGTATTGTGGGATTTTGGGGATAATACGCAGTCAACTGTTTTTAATACGGCACCTCATCAATATACTTTCCCGGATACCTTTATAGTTAAGTTAATTGCTTATACCAGATACGGTTGCACCGATACAATTGTCAAAGAAATAATTGTACAACCCGAGTTTACGCTTTATGTTCCCAACTCTTTTAGCCCGAATGATGATGGAATGAATGATTATTTCTCTGGAAAAGGAGAAGAAATTTTGGAGTATGAAATGATTGTTTTTAATCGTTTGGGGGATATCATGTTTCGTACAAATGATATTCATGTGCCATGGAACGGCAGTAAAAACAATAACAGTGAACAAGCCGCTCAGGATGTGTACATATATACAATTAACATCATTGACAAAAACCGAAAAAAACATTTTTATAAAGGCATTGTAACGCTTGTCAGATAGTATTTTCCCTATGCGTCTATGTGTTTAAAAAATTAATATTCTGCAATTAAACAGGTATTTTTTCGTTCATCAAAAAAATATTCATGTCCACAATCCTAAAAAAAACTATCTTTATACGGGCCAAGGCAACACAATTTTTTGTATAAAATGAAATTATCCGTAGTTATTCCTATCTATAACGAATCTGAAGTGATTGAAGAACTTCATAAACGCCTACTGAATACAGCACAATTACTCTATAGCCAATTGGGGATAGGTGAAAAAGAGTTGGAATTTATTTTTATTAACGATGGCTCAAAGGATAATTCACTGCCACAGCTATTGTCACTTGCACAAACACACTCGTTTTATAAAGTCATTAATTTTTCACGGAATTTTGGACATCAAAAGGCTGTAACAGCAGGGTTGCATCATACACAAGGCGACTCGGTTGTAATCATTGATGCCGATCTTCAGGATCCTCCTGAATTCATTGTTGACCTTTACAAAAAACAACAAGAAGGATTTGATGTTGTTTATGCAAAAAGGAAAAAACGTCATGGAGAGAGCTTTTTGAAACGGGTCACAGCAAAAATGTTTTATCGTTTGATTCTAAAAATTACCGAGATTGATATTCCAATGGATACGGGTGATTTTAGAATTATGCGCAAAAATGTGGTAGATGTGCTAAACAGTATGCCCGAATCGCATCGTTTTATTAGAGGAATGGTAAGTTGGGTGGGCTTTCGGCAAACAGGGTTAGAATATGATCGTCACGAACGTTTTGCGGGACAAACAAAATATCCCTTCAAAAAAATGCTGAGGTTTGCATTTGATGCTATTACATCCTTCTCCACTTTACCTCTAAAACTATTGATTTATATAGGATTTTTCACATCATTCCTTGGTTTCACAGGAGTATGTTATATTATTTATATTAAATATTTTACAAACGTAACCATAACCGGCTGGAGTAGTATTATGGTAACTGTTCTATTGCTTGGAGGAATTCAGTTAATCACACTTGGTATTATGGGAGAGTACATCGGTAGGTTAAGTGAGGAAAGCAAAAAACGCCCTTTATATATTATTGAAAAAATTTATACGAAAACAAGTAGCAATAGCTAGACACTACCGTTTGTTGTGCATTCCCGCCCACTCAGTAAATAACCCGTCCCACAGGGTTTAAAAACTTGCAGTTTCCTAATAAAAACCTATTTTTGCACCATTCTTTGCTCGCGAAGAATTATTTTTATTAAGCTGTTGTAAGCCATAAACTATTTTTATCAATGCCCTCAAACACAGAAACGCAAAAGGAGAACAAATCCCAGGTGATTACCGTTGGAAGCAAACCATTAACATTTCAGGATTTCCATAAAATTTTATACGAAGGGCAAAAAATTGAACTGGATAAAACAGCACTTTCAAAAGTTGAAAAAAGCCATGAATTCCTGAAAACATTTTCAAAAGACAAACTCATTTATGGTATCAACACTGGTTTTGGGCCAATGGCACAATACCGTATCAGTGAGCAGGACCGCCTCGATTTGCAATACAACCTTATTCGCAGTCACTGTACAGGAGCCGGTAACAGTTTATCAGATATTTTTGTAAAATCGGCTATGGTTTGTCGCCTAAGCTCCTTGATGCAAGGATACTCAGGCATACATCCGGAAGTAGTACACTTACTAAAAGATTTAATAAACCACGACATTTATCCGCAAATTTTTGAGCATGGAGGTGTTGGCGCAAGCGGCGATTTGGTTCAGCTTGCACACTTATCGCTCAATTTAATTGGCGAAGGAGAAGTAACCTATAAAGGCGAATTAAGGCCTACAGCCGAGGTTTATAAAGAAGTTGGATTAAAACCAATCACGGTTCATCTGCGTGAGGGGCTTGGGTTAATTAATGGAACATCCGTAATGACAGGTATTGCCATGGTAAACCTATTGCATGCGAAACAACTATTGAACTGGAGCCTGGCTTCATCCATACTCATTATTGAAATGGTTGAGTCTTACAGCGATCATTTTTCAAAAGAACTCAATCAGGTAAAACCTCACCTCGGCCAGCGTGCTGTTGCCAGCGCCATGAACAAGGTTATGAGCAACAGTGCACTCATTCGTAAACGAGAAGAACATTTATTTGACGAGCGCTATAAAAAAGTAGACGTTTTTCAGGACAAAGTCCAGGAATATTACTCGATACGCTGTGTTCCGCAAATATTAGGACCCGTACTCGATACCATACTTAACACTCAAACCGTACTTGAAAATGAAGTGAATTCAGTAAATGATAACCCTATCATTGATACGGACAATAACAATGTGTTCCATGGTGGTAATTTCCATGGCGATTATGTTGCGCTTGAAATGGATAAGCTGAAAATTGCGATCACCAAACTAACCATGCTTGCAGAACGTCAATTGAATTTTTTGATGAATGATAAATTGAATGGAAAACTGCCGCCTTTTGTTAATCTTGGTAAACTAGGACTTAACCTGGGCATGCAGGCAGCGCAATTTACAGCTACTTCTACCACCGCTGAAAATCAAATGCTCTCTAACCCAATGTATATTCATAGCATCCCAAACAATAATGATAACCAGGATATTGTAAGCATGGGTACAAATGCCGCACTCATCACGGCTAAAGTTATTGAAAATGCATACCAGGTTCTTGCAATTGAATTGCTTACCACAGTACAGGCTGTGGATGTATTAAAAATAGATAACCGATTGTCTTCCGGAAGCCAACATACCTATCAACAGATACGTAAGCTGGTTCCACGTTTTGAAGATGATACCATTTTATACAAAAAATTAGCTGCCATCAAAAATCAATTGCAGGCAACCAATCCTCAGATTTTATAAATTTGTTGTTTCAACCCCTATATCTATATCAACTAACTATGAAATACGCATTAGTAACTGGTGGATCAAGAGGCATTGGACGTGCTATCTGTGCCAAACTAGCCGAATCAGGTCACTACATTCTAATTAATTATACATCGAAAAAAGAAGAAGCTGAACACACCTTAAACCTTGTTCGTGAGAAAGGAGGCGATGGTGAAATTATGAAGTTCAATGTTGCGAATCAAGCGGAAGTAGAAGAAACACTTGGAAAATGGATAGAAAACAATCCTGGCAAAACCATTGAAATACTTGTGAATAATGCCGGTGTAAGGAAGGACCAACTGTTGATGTGGATGAGCAACGAAGAGTGGGATACTGTACTTGGTATTGGACTGGGTGGCTTTTTCAATGTAACCCGATTAATTATAAAAGGAATGCTGGTAAAAAAATATGGCCGTGTGGTGAATGTTGTTTCGCTATCCGGGCTTAAAGGATTACCAGGTCAAACCAACTACTCGGCAGCAAAAGCCGGTATTATTGGTGCCACCAAGGCATTGGCGCAAGAAGTCGGTCGACGGGGCATTACAGCCAATTGTGTAGCTCCCGGATTTATTAAAACCGACATGACAGAAGGAATCAATGAAAAAGATTTTAAACAACTGATTCCACTGAACCGTTTTGGAACTGCAGATGAAGTGGCAGATGCTGTTTGTTTTTTAGCGTCAGACAAAGCGACTTATATTACCGGACAAGTACTTTCTATTAACGGAGGGTTATACAGTTAATAAATGTGTGTTTAAACATAGAAAAAATACGCTATCTTTGCCCCATTTTTAACTAAGTGCATGAATAACAGAGTAGTTATAACAGGATTAGGAATTTGGTCTTGCCTCGGGAAAAACCTGGAAGAGGTTAGAAACTCACTATATATTGGTAAATCAGGAATCGGAATTGATTTGGAACGAAAATCCTGGGGTTACCGTTCATCTTTAACAGGCATTGTAGAAGCTCCTCAACTAAAAGGAGTTATTGACAGAAGAGCTCGTATCGGCCTTTCTGAAGAAGCTGAATATGCTTACATGGCAACTGCTGAAGCCATGAAAGAAGCCAAAATGGACTTGGATTGGATCGAAAAGAATGAAGTAGGTATCCTATATGGTAATGATAGTTCTGCAAAAGCCGTAAGTGAAGCCATTGATACAATTCGTGAAAAAAAAGATACCACCCTGTTGGGATCAGGATCTATTTTTCAATCCATGAATTGCACAGTTACCATGAACCTTTCTACTATTTTTAAACTAAAAGGTATCAATTTTACTGTAAGTGCAGCCTGTGCAAGTGGTTCACATGCTATAGGGCTGGGCTACCTGATGATAAAATGGGGACTTCAAAAACATATTATCTGTGGAGGTGCACAGGAAGTAAATCCTTTTGCATTCGGAAGTTTTGATGGATTGAGTGCTTTTTCAATACGTGAAAGTGATCCTACAAAAGCTTCACGTCCGTTTGATAAAGATCGTGATGGCTTAATTCCAAGTGGTGGTGCAGCAACCGTTATTTTAGAAAGTTATGAAAGTGCCATTCAACGTGGTGCACCCATCATTGCAGAAGTTGTTGGATACGGATTTTCATCCAACGGCCAGCATATTTCCAACTCCAGTGTAGAAGGGCAAATACGCTCTTTAGATATGGCACTTACCGATGCAAAACTTACACCGGCACAAATCGATTACATCAATGCACATGCAACCTCTACCCCGGGTGGAGACTTTGCAGAAGCACAAGCAATTGATCGTGTATTTGGACAAAGTAAACCATTGGTTAGTTCTACAAAATCCATGACCGGACACGAATGCTGGATGGCAGGCGCCAGTGAGATTGTTTACTCTACACTCATGATGCAAAATAATTTTATTGCTCCCAATATTAATTTTGAAAACCCCGATGAAGCTTCTGCAAAACTAAACATTGCAGCGCGTACCCAGGAAAAAAATATTGATTTATATTTATCCAATTCATTTGGATTTGGCGGAACCAATTCCTCCCTTATCATTAAAAAAATAACAAACACACAATAATAAGCAAACGAACAACAAACAAAACCCTAACGATGACGCAAGAAGAAATTATTTCAAAAATTAATGAATTTTTAGTAGACGAGTTTGAAGTAGATTCCGAAAAGATTGTCCCAACAGCTAATCTTCGTGAAACACTTAATCTGGATAGTTTAGATTATGTGGATTTAGTTGTTATTATCGAAAGCAACTTCGGGTTTAAAGTAGTAGCAGAAGATTTTATTGGTATTCACACATTCCAGGATTTTTACAATTATGTAAATCGTAAAGTGAGTGAAAAAGTAAACGCCTAACTAAAATTTATACGTATAGAAAACAATTACATATCCCTTTTGTGATAACGTGCGCGCCGTGTCAGTTCGAGCGGAGTCGAGAACTGTGCGATGGCTTGAGAAGCACTAAAAGCTAACCCACAGTTCTCGACTCCGCTCGAACTGACACTACCCACACATCCTGCAAATTTTAAATTTTCTGTAAATGGCAAAATGGCAAGGCAAATCCAAAGGCTCCGTATTAGGCCATAAAATATTTGTTTTTATTCTCAATCATTTAGGGCTCAAGCTGGCATACTTTGTATTGCGGTTTGTAGCCCTTTACTATTTTTTATTTGCACGAAAATCCAACAAAAGCAGTTTCTATTTTTTTCATCGTATTTTAAAATACAAACGTTCCACCACCTGGTTAAAAATTTATAAGAACTACTACATCTTTGGTCAAACAATCCTTGATAAAGTTGCTTTATTAGCTGGTGTAAAAACCAATTTTACGGTTGATCATGAAGGCGGTGAAATACTTGATAAAATTGCAGCAACCGGTAAAGGAGGCATTTTAATTAGCGGGCATATTGGAAACTGGGAAATTGCAGGGCAACTGCTTAATCGTTTAAACACCACCTTTAACATTTTAATGTATGAAAATGAAAAAGAAAGCCTGAAGCAATATATGGATGGTATTCAGAAAAAAAAGAATGTAAATATTATTGCAATTAAAGAAGGCGAACTCGGTCATATGATTGAACTGCACAATGCATTTAGTAAAAATGAATTGGTTGTTATGCATGGGGATCGTTTCCGCGATCAGGCAAAAACCATTGAAACAAACTTTCTTGGAAAAAAAGCAGAATTTCCGGCAGGGCCTTTTATTATGGCTGCAAAATTTGGTGTACCCGTTACTTTTGTATTTTCTGTAAAAGAAGGAAGTTCACATTATCACTTTTTTGCAACTGAACCCATTCAGTTAAAACGAGCACGAACAGAAGAGCAAACCAATACGGCAGTAAATGAGATTCTTCAACGTTATATCAAGGAGTTTGAAAAAATGGTGATACGTTACCCGGAGCAATGGTTTAACTATTATCAGTTTTGGAAGGAGGAATAAATTTGTTCTATCTGCGGCGAATAACCTTCCTAATCTCCACAAAAATGCGAAGAATAATTTAACAATTCAACTTATAAGCTTACGCACAGTTCTCGACTCCGCTCGAACGGACACAGCCCGCCTGCCATGATTTAAGTTCATCAGATATTTCAGAAAACTGCTTTAAGAAATGCTTTGGATGCTACAGAAATGTTAACCATTTCCGGCACTGCTTAATGCAAGGAAAGAATTTTAATAATGTACAATTACATCACCCGCTACTTTGCGTTTGATGTCAGGCACAGTAACATTTTCAATCGGATATCCTACCGGTACCAATAGAAATGCTTTTCATTTGCCGGACGATTCAATATCTTACCTAAAAAATTCATTGGGCTTGGTGTATGCGTCAATGCTACCAACCCGCATTGATGAATGGCATTCAACAAATAGCCACATGCTATACCAACCGATTCGCTGACATAATAATTATTTGTTTTTCCTCCATCGGGCAAAATGTTGTACGATTTTTTGAAAACAATAATCAATGCAGGTGCTTCCTCCAGAAACGGTTTGTGCCAATCGGTTCCCAAATAACTCAAATCATCCAGCCACTCCTGAGACATTCGTCCATGATAACTTTCATGCTCTTCCTTTTCTGCATCTACACGAATTTTTGCCTTTATTGCCGGATCCGTAACAATGCAAAATGTCCAGGGTTGTTTGTTTGCACCAGAAGGCGCTGTTGATGCGGCCATCACAATATTTTCAATAACTTCCATTGCAACAGGTTCGCTTGAAAATTCCCGAACTGTTCTTCTGCTTTCCATAAACCGCAGGTGATTCTGACTTTCCTTCAACAGCTCTTCTCCCCGGAGAAGATTCCTGGTGTAAGGAATAAACTTTGCTTCCATTTTTTTAAAATTTTAAGGATTAATACTATAATTTGTGTATTAAATATAGGGCAAATAAGTCTAAAATACACACCTTCTTTCCTATTAATCCCATCAATAATCCTTTTATCCCCAAATCCTCTCCTCCTATCCTTCTTTTAGATGTCGATTAATTCCTTATTTTTACCAATCATCACTAACAGACAAACAAACAGAACAACCATTTATGCAAACCCAATATGATTTAATTATTGCAGGTGGAGGACTTGCCGGCCTTACCCTCTCGCTACAGCTCAAAAAATCAAATCCAAATATCTCCATTTTAATTATGGAATATCGTGATACGATTGCTCCAACAGCAGCACATAAAGTTGGCGAATCAACTGTAGAGCTGGCCACACATTACTTTCGCGAAGTATTGCAATTAAAAGATTACCTGGAAGAATTTGAATTGCCAAAACATGGCTTGCGTTTTTTCTTTAAATCAAACGATAAAAGTGAAATATCAAACCGTGTAGAACTTGGACCGCGCTTAAAATTACCGGTTCCCAGTCATCAGCTCGACAGGGGAACTTTTGAAAACTATCTGGAAAAACATACCAAAGCGTATGGAACTGAATTTATGTTGGGGGCCCGTGTAAAAGATGTTGAATTTTCAGAAAACGGACACACGGTTATTTACAATCATGAGGAACAAGAAAAACGTTTAACCGCGAAATGGGTTGTTGATGCAACCAGCCGGTTTAGCTTGTTAAAACGAAAACTGGGCTTTCAAAAACCTGCTGATCACAATGTTAATGCTGTTTGGTACCGATTGAAAGGTGTAATTGATATTGATGAATGGAGCGATAACGCATCCTGGAAAAATTTTTTAGCCCCAAAACTCCGCTATTTAAGTACGGTTCATTTCATGGACAAAGGATACTGGGTATGGGTGATTCCATTGGGATCAAAAAACACGAGTATTGGTATTGTTGCTGATCAGGACATTCATCCATTTGATGAAATCAACACGTACGAAAAAGCTGTCACTTGGATGAAAAAACATGAACCTTTATGTGCAGAAAAAATTTGCCCGCCCAAAGAGGAGCTCATGGATTTTAGAATTTTAAAACATTTTTGTCACAATAGCGGACGAATCTATTCAGCAGACAGATGGGCCGTAACCGGTGAAGCCGGCGCTTTCCTGGATCCGTTTTATTCGCCGGGAAGTGATTTTATCTCACTTAACAATACCTGGTTAAGTGATTTGATATTGCGTGATTTAAATGGCGAAGACATTAGCATTCGTGCACAAGCATACGAGCGTACACATTTATCCTGGTTCGACAGCTGGTTTCCTATTTATCAATACAAATATAAATTGATGGGGAACACACAAATCATGGTTGCTAAAATACTTTGGGACTGGGCCATCTATTGGTCAATACCTTGTTTGATTTTTACCAATAAAGGTTTCACTGATTTGAAAGTATTGAAAGCATTGTTCATGACAGAAAACGGTTTCGGACAAAAATTTGGCGAACTCAACAAACGTGTACAAGATTTGTTTATCGCATGGCAGCCCTATGAAACAAAAATATTAAGCAATCATTATGTGGATCCTCTTGATTTGGATTATCTGAAACGCTTTCAGCAAGGTATTGAAGATAAGTTAACACCCAACCAACTTGTGGACCGTGTATTGGAAAATATGAAAACGCTTGAACACATTGCCGCTGAACTGTTTCGAAAAATCAGTGCCGAAGTTCACGGAACACCAAAGGATATGAAAGTGAATCCATATACCATCAATTTGGAAAAAGGTGCAATAATTGATACCACCAGTAGCGCTGCTCTGGCTTCGGATCCTGCTGTTGCAAAGGATATTGATGTGATCTGGTACTATGACAAACCCGTATTTGCAAATGCTTAATTGATTAAACAATACGCTTCCATGAAAGAAGAAGACTTACCACAGGATAAATCAGCACTGGGAAAAATGACACGTGAAGTTTGTTACGTCAAAAACAGTGAAGGTAAATACACAACCGGCCTTAGCACGGGTTGGGAAGTAAAAAAGGATGCACTTGATAACGCCTGGGAAGATATACAGGAACGTACCGAAGCAGCACGCCTCGCTGTCAAAAACGGTGAAAAAAGTCCGATTTATTATTTTATGGAACTTCGCATCATGGATTTTCAGATCCTTTCTGGTTATACCGGTTTCTGGAAATTTACAATCAAACGTCATATGAAGCCAAACGTATTTAAATCCTTGAGTGAGGAAAAACTAAAACGTTATGCAAAAGCTTTTGATGTGAGTGTGGATGAATTAAAAAATTTCAAAGGATAAATAGTGGAAAAAGAATTTAAGCACATACAAACGGCTCATTGTGAAAATGGTGTTGCAACAAGTTTACTCAAGTATCATGGTTTGGGATTTATGACCGAACCTTTGGCGTTTGGAATCGGATCAGGATTGTTTTACTTGCACATTCCTTTTTTATCGATTAACAATGGTCCTGCTATCACCTACAGAAGTATGCCAGG
>DAORKB010000096.1:0-12510 GCA_035439365.1 Bacteroidia bacterium | reverse complement strand
ATTATGTCAAGGAAGCAATTGCTGCAAAAACAACCAAGTTAATTTTAGGGAGAACTGCTTCTGAAATAAAAAGCACGATCGGGGCCGAAGCAGTGGAGTTAAAATGCTATATCCGTCATCACAATCCTTTATCCAACAGGATTATTAAACCGTTTGTGGATTATCTTAAACCTGCTACTTGGATTCCGAGAAATCCGTTTAAAGAAAGCGAATTGCAACCGTCAATGGTTCAAAGTAAGGGTTAGTATTTTTTGAAAAGTTAGGGAAAGAAAAAAGACTTATAATTCTATTCCGATTTTCTTCATTAAAATAGAGGCATTTAGAGTTTTACAAACCCCTTCTTTCAATTTATAATCAAAAAATAATTCATCATTTGCAGACACTTGAACATCAAAATGATAATTTGTTATGGCATCATCAAAATCCTCTTCAACTTTAGCAAGTTCTACATCGTGAGTTGCAATAATTCCCACAGCATTATGAAATATCAATTGTTTTATTAACGCTTTCGAACCGGTATGACGATCTAAAGAGTTGGTGCCGCGTAATATTTCGTCCAGTAAAATGAAAACCTTTTCTTTCTTATTTACTTCTTCGATGATTTGCTGCAATTTTTTAAGTTCTGCATAAAAAGTAGATGTACTTTCTGCAAGATTGTCTGCAATACGCATACTGCTCATAAGCTTTACTGGAGATAATGTAAACGATTTGGCGCAAACCGGTGCTCCAATCATTGCCATCACAGTGTTAACACCGACACTCCTTAAAAATGTACTCTTACCACCCATATTCGAACCTGTTACCAATGCAATTTTTCCGACACCATCCATTTTGAAAGAGTTGCAAATCCGTGTTTCTTTTTTTATTATAGGGTGGCCGATATCTATACCTTCAAAAGTAAAATGCTTATCAGAAAATACAGGATAACACCACTCCCGTTCGTTAAAAGCCAATGAAGAAATACTTACGAGTACTTCCATTTCAGCAATTCCCTTGAACCAATCGGGTAATGTATCAGCATTTCGTTTCTTCCACTTATTGAGTGCAATCATTTGTCGCAGATCCCATAATAGAAAAATATTTAGGAAAAAAAATACAAGAATATTTAAACGCATGTCAAACCTGTTTAGAATAGATTTGAGTCGGAATATTTCTTTAGAAACGGTGATTTGTTTCGAGCCAATAATGGATTTTTTTATCAAATTGATTTTCTTGCTGCTAAACTCTTCCTTTTCCAGCCAATTAATTTGTTGGTAAAGCGTTTCAATTTCTGAAACAACTTTACTTAGTAATAAGTAAGTTTTATTTATTTTTTTGCTAAAATAAAATGCAATAATGGTAAATAACAGTACTAACAAAGAAAAGACAGGATTGGGAATTACGTTAGCAATGTAAAGCCCCAATGCTGTTAAGGCAACAACAGAATAGCCATTTACCAATATCGCCCAGTACCTTGAAATGAAGCTATCTGTATCTTTTTCTATCCACGTTGTTATTTTTTTTTCTGTATTTAAAGTAAGAGGGTTCGCCTTTCCATATGCCTGAAACTGATGTCTCCATTCAGTTTTTGTGACCAATTCTTTTACAGCTTCCTGTTGTAAACTAGCTTCATCTGTATTTAAGCCATGCAGCAAACGATCTCCCAAAAGTTGTCGAGACTGCTCCGCGTTACATCTATTTATATATTGAAAAAGAGAGGCCCTTCCAAAAATATCCAAATCATTCGCATAAGGGTGATTGGGAACAATATATTTTTCTCCGGTTTCGAAGTTATAATAATTATGATTTATTACATCGATCTCATGCTGATTGATTTGTATGAGCCGATCAACATTACGTATCTCATTTAAATAATTGGTATGTTTAGCAATCAGAAAAAGAAAAGTTACGATCCCTAAAAAAATTGTTAATGCAATAATTTTAGTATCCTCTTTCCATAGGTATAAAACGAAAGCTATTACAGCAATTACAACCAGGAGCCGTAAACCCTCTATAATACCTTTTGCCCGGTTTAATTTTGCTAACCTTTCCTCTAATTTGTCAATTTTATCTGAATATAAATCAAGAACAGGATTAGCATTTTTAGTATTCATTTATTAAATAATAACGATTAAATCTTTTGTAAAGATAAAACTAAAAAACAACAACCCAAGTAAATTTGGTGTTGCTGTTGTTATACCAATAGTGTTTAATACAAAACGTTTAGGACGCTATTGCCACTACTGAAAAAGTGAAGTTACACGTTAATGAATTTGTTAATTAGGAATGATGATTCTTTTAACTCGGGTAGAAACTCTTCTTTTTTAAGCGTATGAATATTTTTTTTGAAATTGGAATAATTGTGGCTTCGTTCTAATTTGAAAATGGATTTAACATGAGAAAGGGTAATGAATGCTACTCTGCCCGAACAAACACCGCCCTACAAGATGCCCTGATTTATGCTGATATTTTTAGAAATTGGGTTTTAACAAATATTTCGAATAGAATTCATTGATTATGTTCACTGCTTCATCAGCCGAATCCACCACCTTAAACAAATCCAAATCTTTTTCACTGATGGTGTGCTCTTCATAAAGCATGATTTCTTTGATCCATTTTAACATACCATCCCAATATTTTTTACCAACCAATACAATGGGGAAATGTGCAACCTTATTGGTTTGAATCAATGTGATCGCTTCGAATAGCTCGTCCATTGTTCCAAATCCACCTGGCATCGCAATAAATCCCTGAGAGTATTTTAAGAAAATGGTTTTGCGTACAAAGAAATAATCGAAATTGATATTTTTATCATTATCAATAAATGGATTGGAGCTTTGCTCAAATGGTAAAACGATGTTTAATCCTACGGATTTTCCACCGCCTTCTTTGGCACCTTTATTCGCAGCTTCCATAATTCCTGGTCCACCACCACTAATAACACCATACCCCTCTTTTGTAAGTTTAAATGCTATTTCTTCTGCAAGTTGATAGTAGGGGTTGGATGGTTTGGTTCTGGCCGAACCGAAGATGGAAACACAAGGGCCTATCCGGCTCATTTTTTCAAATCCTTCCACAAACTCACTCATGATTTTAAAAATCTGCCAGGAGTCTGTGGCTTTTATATCGTTCCAATCTTTATTTGCAAAGGCTAACCTTATTTTGTCTTCTTCCTGATTTGTCATAAAGTAATAATTGAAGTAGATAATAACTTGACAGTTATTTCTACGAATGCATAAATTTTAGGTTCTAAGAATGTTTATTTTTTTAAAAACTCTTTCGTAACCTTTTTGTAATCCCTTTTCTATAAGGTCCTTTAAGACTTCGTAAATGTAGGGTAAAAAACTTCTTAACATTTGCGGAGTCGAGAACGCGGCGTCTGCATCCTATTTCAATTCCTCTTTCAAAAACTTAGCAGTATAACTTACTTTGTCTTTAGCAATCTCTTCGGGTGTTCCTTCGCACAATATGGTTCCACCGTTGTTTCCACCTTCAAGTCCCAAATCAATAACATGATCCGCAACTTTTATAATGTCCATGTTGTGTTCAATGATCAATACCGTATTGCCGCTATCAACTAATTTGTTCAATACTTCCAGCAAGATGCGGATATCTTCAAAATGCAGACCCGTTGTTGGCTCATCTAAAATATAAAATGTATTTCCGGTATCACGTTTTGATAATTCAGTTGCCAGCTTTACACGTTGTGCCTCACCTCCTGAAAGTGTCGTACTTTGTTGCCCGAGGGTAATATAGCCCAATCCGACTTCTTTTAAGGTTTTTATTTTTTGCAGAATGGATGGAATAGAATCAAAAAAGTCAACCGCATTTTCAATGGTCATGTTCAACACATCGCTGATTGATTTTCCTTTGTAACGTATCTCCAGTGTTTCTTTGTTGTAACGCTTTCCATTACACGTTTCACAATTGACATATACATCCGGTAAAAAATTCATTTCAATGGTTCGCAAACCGGCACCCTGACAGGTTTCACAACGGCCTCCTTTTACATTGAATGAAAAACGTCCCGGTTTATATCCTCTTATTTTTGCTTCAGGAATTTCTGAAAACAATGTGCGAATATCTCCGAAAACGTTTGTATAGGTTGCCGGATTACTTCTTGGTGTTCGCCCAATTGGCGATTGATCAATATCAATTACTTTATCCAGATGCTCTAAACCCGTTATGGATTTATAAGGCATCGGCTTTTTTTCTGAACGGTAAAAGTGTTTGTTTAAAATCGGGTAGAGAGTTTCATTGATCAATGTTGATTTGCCACTTCCCGAAACACCCGTCACACAAATCATTTTTCCTAATGGTAATGATACCGAAACATTTTTCAGGTTATTGCCGCTAGCTCCCTTTAAAATCAATGATTTTCCTGAGCCTTTCCTTCGTTCTTTGGGTATTGCAATTTCTTTTGCTCCGTTAATATAATCAGCCGTTAGCGTATGAAATTTTAAAATTTCTTTTGGTGTACCTTGCGCAATCACTCTACCACCGTGTATTCCGGCGGCCGGCCCTATATCCAATACATGATCGGCTGTTAAGATCATGTCTTTATCGTGTTCTACAACAATTACAGAATTACCAATATCTCTCAGGTTTTTCAACGCTTTTATCAAACGAACATTGTCACGTTGATGCAAACCTATGCTTGGTTCATCCAGGATATACAATACACCCACCAATTGAGAACCAATTTGTGTAGCCAAACGAATGCGTTGTGCCTCCCCTCCGGAAAGGGTTCTGGAGCTTCTGTTTAATGACAAGTAATCCAATCCCACATCCAGTAAAAACTGAATGCGCGTACGTATTTCTTTTAATACTTCTTTGGCTATAATATTTTGTTTGCTACTCAGCTTCTTTTCAATATCGGTGAACCATTCGTTTAACTCAAGTATTCCCATGTTAGCCAACTCTGCGATGTTTTTGTCAGCAATTTTAAAATGAAGGGATTCGTTTTTTAATCGCGTTCCTTCGCATTTCGGACAAGGGATCTTATTCATAAAACCTTGTATCCATTTTTCAATGGTGGGTGAACTTTGCTCGTCGTTTTGTTTCACAATGAAATTAGCGATGCCTTCAAATGCAATGCTATAGCTTGTTGCAGAACTGTCGGAGTATTGTTTGATTTTAAAGACATCATCCGATCCAAAAAGGATCACATTCATGGCTTCTTCCGAAATTTCTTCAATGACGGTATCCAGGGTGAAACCAAATTTTTCTCCAATGGCTTCTATTTGCTTAAAGATCCAGGTTCCTTGATGCGGGCCCAAAGGAGCAATACCTCCTTTACGTATCGTGGATTTTTTATCGGGAATAATTTTAGCAATATCAATTTCAGAAACAACACCTAATCCGTTACATTTCGGACAGGCACCATAAGGAGAGTTGAACGAAAATAAATTGGGTTGAGGTTCATCATAAGAAATACCGGATGTTGGGCACATTAAGTGTCGTGAATAAAACTCAACCTTACCATATTTCTCATCAAAATCACCCACTTCAAATGGTTGAACCATCATAATGCCTTTGCCTTGTTTCATGGCCAATTGCAAGGATTCATTGATGCGCTGACGGGCATCTGCGTTTACTTCCAATCGGTCAATTACAATTTCAATGTCGTGTACTTTGTAACGATCCAATTGAATGCGTTTGGTTAGTTCTACAATTTCTCCGTCAATACGAACACGCAGGAAGCCCCATTTTTTTATTTGTTCAAACAATTCCCGGTAATGTCCTTTTCGTCCTTTTACTACGGGCGCGAGCATCAATATTTTTTTGTTGTTGAAATTTTCAAGGATGAGGCTCAGGATCTGATCATCGGAATATCGCACCATTTTTTCTCCGGTAACATAGGAGTATGCATCCGATGCACGGGCATATAACAAACGAAGAAAGTCGTATATCTCGGTAATGGTTCCAACGGTTGAGCGTGGGTTTTTATTGACTGTTTTTTGTTCAATAGAAATGACCGGGCTCAACCCCTTTATTTTATCAACATCCGGACGTTCCATGTTGCCCAGGAATTGTCGTGCATACGCAGAAAAGCTTTCAATGTAACGGCGCTGTCCCTCGGCATAAATGGTATCAAATGCAAGAGAGGATTTACCACTTCCACTAAGTCCGGTTATTACAACAAGTTTATTACGAGGTATGGTTACATCTATATTTTTGAGGTTGTGTACGCGAGCTCCTACTACTTCGAGGTAATCGCTTTCACTTACTGTTTTAGTAGGCATTCGTCTAATTTTTCACAAAGATAGTCAACTCCTGGTTGAGTTTCAAATCCGATTTTTCAGGTAGTTTGTTCCACAGTTTAAGCTCTTCCGGCGTAATGTTATAAAGTTTGGCAATGCTTTCAACGGTTTCCCCATCTTTTACCAGGTGGTTAATGCTTTTGGGAGCAAGACTGTCTTTTTCACTGAAGATATGTGGTTCTACAATTAAGTTGATGGAATCTTTTTTTGTTAATACATCACTTCCATAATAATTACCATCTACATCATAAAATTTATCCCCATTTTTAGGTAGTTCCAAAGTGTATTTTTTTCGATCAGGGTTATTTAATGAACCTGTTCTTAACCAGGGATTAAATAATTTTAAGTATTTGTAATTGATCCCTTCTCTGATTGCAAAATCAGCCAGGCTATGAACGCTGCTATCAATCGTTATTTTCTTGGTTGGAATTACAGGATACAAATCCTTTTTACGCAAAATAAATCCATACACTTTTGGTCTTGAAATAATTTCTTTCATCGCCAGCAGGCGATAAATATAGCGTGCGGTTTCTTCGGTAAGCAGAACGTCATAGTAGGAGTTTACTTTTTGCCTGTCGAGCTGAGATTGCACCCCTGTCATCCCCAAATTATAGGAAGCTGCTACAAGCGTCCAGTTATGAAACTGTTTATACGCTTCTTTAAAATATTTACATGCTGCTTCTGTAGATTTTGTAACGTTATACCGTTCATCCACATCTTCTGTTATCTCCAAGCCATATTGCCGGGCGGTGGGTTCAACCAATTGCCAAAAACCGGTTGCACCTTGAGGAGAAACAGCATTTGTCAACTGGCTCTCGATAAGTGGAATGTATTTAAAATCTTCCGGGATCCCGTTTTTTTCCAGTATAGGTTCTATGATCGTAAACCATCGGTTGGCACGTTTGTGAAGCAACAACGTTTGAGATTGCCAATAGGTATTAATTACCAGCTCACGTTCCATCGCTTCACGTACACTAAAATCGCGTATGGGTGTTTTTTCGCCGGCAAAGTTTAGGTTTTTTGGAATGCGGATGCTAAAAACTTTATAGCTCGTATTGAAATAATCCTCGTAGTTCGTGTCGGATATTGAATCGGTAAATGAAAAAACAAAAAGTTTAATAGCGCTTAAGAAAATAAGCAGTATGGCAATAGCAAGAAAATAACGTTTAAACTGCTTTATTTTTTGTAAAAAAAGTTGAAAATAAACGTTTAGCATCACCTTCCATGTTTACGCGCCGGAGCATATAAAAACCAAAATAATAATATAAAATAGATCGTAAATAAAATAATATGTAAGATACTCCAATTTTCGATATATTTTACAATCAGGAGGTTAAAAAATAATGAAACAAGGCAAATTCCAAAATAAAGGATGGCAATTCGTTTTTCTGTTAGCCCCATAAAAAATAAACTGTGGGTAGTATGGTCCTTCCCTCCCACAAATGGGGATTTCCCTCTTGATAAACGATTGATTACAACAGTAGTGGTATCAATTATAGGGATGGCAAATGTAAGCAATGTGATAAAAAAGTGTTTGGACTGAACATACGGCTCGAATGTGTTAATAGGGTTCCAGAAATAAATGATACCCATTGCAGCCAGAAATAAACCTAAAAATTGGCTGCCCGTATCGCCCATAAACATTTTTGAGGGATGCCAGTTGAAGTAAAGAAAACCAATCAATGCAGCCATTACGCCAACCAACGAAAAAACATTTACGTGGTTGGTACTGTGATTAAGCTGTATCATTAAAATGGCTCCGAGAATAACGGATATGGAGACAATGGTGGTTATTCCATCCATATTGTCGAGCATGTTTACCGAGTTCATTAAGCCAACAACCCAAAATAAAGTGAGTATGTCATTTAAGATGACATTGGAAAAAATTTGGATGGATGTTCCGGTAAATATGAGAATCAAAGCACAGGACACCTGAATAAGGAATTTTAGAAATGGACGTGTATTGTATGCATCATCCGAAAGTCCCATTAAAAAAGCCAACGTACAAGATGCTAATAGTCCAAGTAATTGTTTATTTAATAAGATGTGTGGCTCTTTAAAAAAAATAGAATAGCAGATGATGGATAAAAGAAATACCAAATAAAAAGATATTCCGCCAAGAGAAGGTTTAGAAGTACTGCTCCATCTGATAACCGTTTCGGAGGTATTCCGAATACCAAGCGTTGAAGCAAATTTTAAAAAAATTCCATTAATTAAAAAAGAAAGTACAATTGTGCCAATAAAATAGGTTGCGTAAATAAGGAATAAGTAAGTTTTTTCTTCCATAATAGATGATAATGTTACAATTATTCAATTATTAGTTATTCGTAAACTATACTCTCTGTGCCATTAAGTTTATGATTTTATGTTTTGCTAAATGTAAAAAAATATTTAAAACGGGCTTTTCAAATCTTTAAATAATTTTGCCTCTTTATCTTTTTCAGACAGTTGAGGCGATGAAATTCCCCAATCAATACCAATTGCAGGGTCATTCCATAAAATGCTTCCTTCCGACTCCTTATTATAAACATTGGTGCATTTGTACGAAAAAATAGTATTATCGGCCAGTGTTACAAATCCATGAGCAAAGCCAGGTGGGATCCAAAACATGGTTTTATTTTTTTCATCCAGTACTACAGAAAAGTGTTTGCCATAGGTTGGAGAATTTTTTCGGATATCAACCGCAACATCTAAAACACTACCTGTTATTACACGCACCAGTTTACCCTGCGCATATGGCGGTGCCTGAAAATGCAATCCTCTCAATACACCTTTTTGAGAAAGTGATTGGTTGTCCTGCACAAATTCAGCATCAATTTTATGATTCAAAAAATTTGCCCGGTTGTAAGATTCGTAGAAATATCCTCGCGGATCTTCAAATATTTTAGGTTGAATAATGAATAAATCGGGAATAGGTGTAGCAATTACCTGCATATAAATTTGTTAATGATGTTATTTACCTTTAAACAAGCCTTTGCGTTTTGTTTTACGTTTGGATGACCGTACTTCTTCATCGTAATATCCATATCCATAACCATAGCCGTAACCATACCCATATCCATAGTTATAACCGTAGTTTTTACGTTCAACATCCACACCGTTTAGAATAACTGATAATCGGGTTAGATTAATTTCATTGAACATACGATCTACGTTTTGTATGAAACTCCGTTTCGAATAATCTGCTCTGAAAATGTAAATCGGATAATCTGCTTTTTGAATAATTGAAATACCATCACTTACTAATCCTACAGGTGGATTATCTATGATAATAACATCGTAAAGTGTTTTTAAATAAGTTAAAATTTCATCCATTTTTGGACCAATGATCAACTCCGATGGGTTCGGTGGAATAGGGCCAGCTGTAATGTAATCAAGGTTTTCAACACTGCTGTGTTTCAATGCTGAGTCAACCGTATCTTTTCCAATCAACAAGGTACTCATCCCTTTTGTATTTTCAGAGTTGAATCCAATGTGAATTTTAGGTTTACGCATATCCAAGTCAATAATCAATACTTTTTTCCCTGAAAATGCAATGATCCCTCCTAAATTGATCGCCACAAATGTTTTTCCTTCACCGGAAATAGTTGATGTCACAGCAATTATTTTGGAGCCGGGGTCATTTGAAATAAACTGCAAATTGGTTCTGACAGATCGGAACGCCTCTGCAATTAACGATTTTGGGTTTTTATCCACAAGTAATTGAGAAACCGGAATCTCCTGCTTACATTTTGGTACGATACCCAAAATGCTGATAGATGCATGTGTGTGTTTGGTAATTTCATTCAATGAATTGATGTCATTGTGAGCAAGATACTTGGCCAGTATGATAAACAAACCAGTAATGATAGCCGTTAAAAGTGCAATCATATAGGTTGTTCTTTTATTAGGCGTAAATGGATAGGTCGGTAAGGATGCTTTTTCAAGTACCACGTTACCTGCAACAAATCCGGCTTTTGAAATGGAATATTCTGTTTTCTTCTCCATCAAAAGTGTATAATATTTATCGTTGATGGAAAACAAACGTTGAAGGCGGGAATACTCTACTTCATTTTCAGGAAGCTGATTAAATTGTGCCTCAAACTCCAGGCTTCGTAATTTTAAATCTTCTTTTCGGGATTGAATATTATTTTTAACCGAAGAAATACTCTCATTTAATAGTCTTTTTTGTATTTCAATTTGATAATCAACCGCTTTAATTGCTTCACTGCCTGGGGTCACCTGGTAAAGCATTTCTTCTCTCTGAATAAGCAATGCGTGCAATTGATTGATAACACCACTGATTGTTTTTTCAGATTCCGTACCAGACAGCATCGCTAATAAATTATAGGAGTCGGAATTTTTGGAATTGGAAATGTTTTTTTCAATTTTACTCAAAACGTTTTCCTCCAGCTCTAACGCAATAATTTGATCATCCAAGCTATTTAAACGCGTTGTATTTACTGTTGAAATGCTATTGTCATTTGGGATTTTATAATCTTTTTTAAACGCCTGAATGGACGTTTCAGAGGTCTTCAAATTCTCATAAACAATATCTAATTGCTGATCAATAAATTCGATAATACTTTTAGAGCTTTCCGCTTTTCGTTCAATATCAAAATTTTTGAATTCACTGGTCATCATCGAAACGATGTCCATTGCTTTCTTCGCAGAATAATCTTTAAAACCAATAAGGATGGTTTTGGCCATATCATTCTGCAATTTTACATTGAGCCTTGGGAAGTATTCATTAACAAGAGCGTCAGCATCATTTATAATAAAATAAAATTCATTCTTTTTTACAATGTGTTGCTGCTTTTCAATGCCTGCATAATTATTAATGCTTACTTTCAAATCAACTAATGGGAAATGAATCCATTCATTGGTTGTGTATTTCTTTTTGTAAATGTTGTCACCAATAGAATAGTGAAGAGAGCCGGAAGTGGCACTTTCAAAATCGACGTATATTTTTAAACCTACAATTCCAGGGTCGTTTATGCGGTAAGATACAGTATATAGAGAGTTTGGGTAGAATTCATATGCCGAAAAAGTACCTTCCGCAAAATAACTAACCTCTAAAGGAAGTTTTTCTAAAACACGTTTAAGAAATACCTTCGATCGCAATAATTCAACTGTTTCAGCCAATCCATTGTCATTTTCCTGCAATTTTTCGACATCCAGAATTTTATTGGCCTGATTGGATGATTGAACTTGTATTATACTATTTGATTCAAAAATTGGAGAAGTGTAACGCAAGTATAAATATGCCGAAATCGATGCAATGGATAGCAATAGCAAGATTAATGGAACACTTTTTCTTGCTATAAAAAGAAAAAGCCCAAATTCAAATTCACCACTAAAGTTTGAGATACGTTCTTTGTAACGCTCAAAATTCTCATTGGTAGCTGATATATTTTCTTGAAGCATCCTTTACAACAGTTGTGTATCTATCTGGTTATAATTTGAGCGTATGAATATAAAATGAATGCACTTGTAATAACACTGATAACGGGTGCTGCTTCTTGTAAGAAGCGAATAGCATATTTTCTGCGGGGCTCTACATATATTATATCGTTGGCCTGAAGAACCATACTGGCTTGCTTTATGCCTTCAACCACAGATAAGTCAATCAAATACACCTCATGCTCGCCTTTCTTTTCGCGGATTAATTTTATCATTTTTGCTTTACCATCATCTGCTAAACCTCCAGCTAATGCAATGCCTTCAATCAAAGTTGTATTATTATTTAATAAAGGGATAACTTTTGCATCACCCGCACTTCCTGGAAAAACAATCACCCTTTTGTTAATGACTCTCATCATTACGTAAGGACGTATATAATAGGAAGCGTATTTTTCTTCTAGCAGAGATTGGGCCTCACGGATGGTAAGACCAGTGATTTTAATTTTACCCAAAACCGGTAACTTTACTTCGCCGGTTGGTTCAACCAGATATTCCGTTCCATTGGCAATCCGAAAGCCTGTTGAGTTATTCGTATTTAGGGATGTTAAATCAACTAATTTAAATCCATCGTTTGAATATAAACTGAATTCAATGATGTCATTAGGTGAAATCCTATACTCTGCAGCATTTGTAGAATCCGGAGAAGCTGCATATTTGTAATCTTTTGGTGTCCTTAGCATAATACTAGGGTTTAACCAGGTGCAACTAGACATACAGAAGGCCAATAGTGAAAAAAGGAATAGTTTTTTCATAAAGTAATTTTGGATAAAGAACAAAGTTAGAAAATATTCTGGATTGCGATAAAAATTGTAATATTCGCTACTTG
>DAORKB010000095.1:0-12596 GCA_035439365.1 Bacteroidia bacterium | reverse complement strand
GAAATGATATAAAGAAAATTTATATCCGTAATTAAAATTATTTATTCATTAAAAATTAGAACCATGAAAAAAACGTCCCCACTATCATTGTTGATGATGGTGTTTTTAGCATTTAGTTTAAATACACTGGCTCAAAATGCACCACCACCCGAACATCCAGATCCACATCCATCTAAGATTGATGCAAAATTCGATTCAAAAGTAACTGCATGTTCAGTTGAATTGACAGATAAAAGTAAAGCAAAAGCCGGTATCACAATTAATAGCTGGCGCTGGAGTTTTGGAGATGGAGATACTTCTATTGTGCAAAACCCAACGCATGCCTACAAATATTCTGGTCGATACAAAATCTCATTAACTGTTACCGGTAGTGATACTGCGGGTAAAGTATACAGAGATAGAAAAGATGAAGATGTATCAGTTAAAGGTTGTGCAGCTGATTCATTGCGATGTAGACTATCTGCCAAATTTAAATCTGTGAAAGACAGCAATAGTTGTGTCATCAATTTTACAGATGAAAGCACATCTACATCAGCTACAACAATTGTAAGCCGTCGTTGGAGTTTTGGTGATGGCGATACATCTATTGTAGCGAATCCAACCCATGACTATAAATATTCCGGTCGTTACAATGTTTGTTTAACTATTACCGGAGTAAACGCTGCGGGTGAAAAATGCGTAGACAGAGAATGCCGCGTAATCACATTTAAAAGCTGCCCGGATGATTCATTGCGTTGCCGCCTGTCAGCAAAATTTAAGTATGTAAAAGACAGCAACAGCTGCACTGTAAATTTCTTCGACTCTAGCAAAGTGAGTTCAGCTACAACAATTGTAAGCCGTCGTTGGAGTTTTGGTGATGGTGATACATCCATCGTAGCAAATCCTACGCATAGTTATAAATACTCCGGACGTTACGAAGTATGCTTAACCATTGTAGGAGTTAATGCCGCAGGTGAAAGATGTGTTGATAAAGAATGTCACACACTGATGTTTAAAGGTTGTGCAGGAGATTCATTACGTTGCCGTTTATCTGCACGATTTAAATATGTTAAAGACAGCAGCAGTTGTAATGTAAGCTTCATCGATTCAAGTAAAATTGCATCCAGTACAACTGTAACAACATATCATTGGAGTTTTGGAGATGGAGATACATCCAACGTTCAAAATCCAACACATGCCTACAAATACTCTGGTCATTACAAAGTTTGTTTGACAATTGTGGGTGTAAATGATGCAGGTGAAGTATGTAGAGATAGAGAATGTCACGATATCGTATTAAGAGGCTGTCCAAGCGATTCATTACGTTGCAGATTGAGAGCAGCTTTTGATTATGTGGCAGACAGTACAAGTGTTAAATTCAATGATTCAAGCAAAATTGCATCCAGCACAACCGTTACAAAATGGTTATGGTCGTTTGGAGACGGATCGGTTGATTCGGTACAAAATCCATCTCATGTATACAGCAAAAAAGGATCTTACTATGTATGCTTGACAGTTACAGGTGTAAATGCCGCTGGTGAAACATGCCGAGATAGAGAATGCAAAAAAGTAAATATCAGAAACAAACGTGATGGTATAGAGAATGAAGACATGAATGTTTCATTACAACTGTATCCAAACCCTGCTAAAGAAGTTGTAAACATCAATTTTGAAATGGCAAAAGAAGGTCAGGCGAACATTTCTGTTTCAGATATTCAAGGGCGGAAATTGGCTGTTGTGAAAGAAGGTTATTTCAGCAAAGGAATACATAATTTAAATTGGAACGTTTCTCTTCCGTCAGGATGGTATTTTATTACGGTAACAACTGATGCAGCAGTAGAGCACAAACAAATGTTCATACAAAAATAAATCTTGAGTTAAATAATAGGGACGAGCGGCCACTTCGAAAGAGGTGGCCGTTCTTTAACAGGTTTCTCTTCGATTTTAATTCTGTACTAATTCTAAAACAAAAAGGTTATCCCTTTCGAGATAACCTTTTTTACTTTTGCACTTCCTCGCTCTCGCTCTATGCGCTCGCTCTGTTCTTAATACGTCCCTTTCGCTTTAATACCCAATTCTACTTTTTCCAAAGCTGTGATATAGGCAGCTAAACGCATTGTTGTCTTATATTTTTCTGCATTTTTCCAAACATGGTCAAATGCTGTATTCATAGAAACGTCATGTCTTTCGTTTACTTCTGATTCTGGCCAGTAGTGACCGGAATTATTTTGTACCCATTCGAAATAAGAAACAGTTACACCACCACCATTTGCTAAAATGTCTGGTACAACAATTATTTTTTTCTCTTGCAAAATTGCATCTGCTTCAGCAGTTGTTGGTCCGTTTGCACCTTCAACAATTAATTTTGCTTTAATTTTGTGAGCATTGTCTTCTGTAATCACATTTTGGATAGCAGCAGGAATAAGAATATCTACATTAGAAGTTAAAAACTCTTCTGTGCTTACTTCTTTACCACCTTTAAATCCTTTTAATATACCACCGTTACTTTTCGCATATTCCAATGCTTCTTTAACATTAATTCCGGATTCGTTATAGAATGAACCAGTATGATCAGAAATACCTTTAATCGTAATACCTTGTTCTGCCAATAAACGGTTAGTATGAGAACCAACGTTTCCAAAACCTTGAACAACAGCTGTTGCTTTTTTCGGATCGATGTTCATTTTTTTCAATGCAGCAAGCGTTGCAACCATTACACCACGGCCAGTAGCAGCATCACGACCAAGTGATCCACCTAAACCAACGGGTTTACCGGTAGTAACACCAGGGTAATTTCCACGGTGAACTTTGTTATATGCATCAAGTAACCAAGCCATTTCACGTCCGCCTGTACCCATATCCGGTGCCGGAACATCTTTGTGAGGGCCAAATACATCTGCCATTGCTACAGTATATGCTTTTGTTAAACGCTCCAATTCACCTACACTTAATTTTTTAGGGTCACATTTAATCCCGCCTTTACCACCACCGTATGGTAAGTTAGCAACTGCACATTTAAAAGTCATCCAGGCTGATAAAGCTTTTACTTCATCATCACAAACGTCCATCGCATAGCGTATACCTCCTTTTGACGGGCCTAAAATAGTAGAGTGAACAGTACGGAAACCTTCGAAAATTTCAATTTTGCCATTGTCCATTGTTATGGGTAGGCTCACTTTTACTTGTTTTTGTGGGTTGCGTAATACATTAGCAACTTCTTCTGATAAACCATAAATTTTTGCCGCCACATCTAATCTTGCAAGAACCGCATCAAACATACTTTCATGTTGTTCTACTGTTTTGGTGTTCGTTTTTGTTGTCATAGTTTTTTTATTAAGTTCCTGTTATAAAAATGGTAATAGAGAGAACAAAAGTCCGCGAATTTATAAAAAATAATAAAGTCAGCGAAAACTAATCGTTAAATCTACCTTTTGGGTCGTTTTTCGTCTACATTTATAGATAAATATTCTTGATCAAGTACAAATATGTAAATACAAACGGAGTCGCCATCAATAGGCTGTCAAAACGGTCCAGGATACCGCCATGTCCGGGTAAAATGGAGCCCGAATCCTTGACATTGATACTTCGTTTAAAAAGTGACTCAACAAGGTCACCTAAGGTGCCAATAACGATTAAAATGGTCGCAATAACCATCCAATCCCTTAAATGAATAATGGTGAACCAATCTGCCATTATATAAGCAACAATATAGCTAAGAATGGCACCACCAATGGAGCCTTCCCAGCTTTTCCCGGGTGAAACCCTTGGAAATAGCTTGTTTTTACCCAATAATGACCCTGAAAGATAGGCTCCGGTATCACTGCTCCATAAAATAAAGAAAAAGCCATATAAAATTTGTGGGCTGTAATTTCCACGGCATGTAAGGATATAATTAAGCAACGTAAAGGGAACGCCAACATAAATGATCCCTAAAATCGTGAAAGCGATGTTGCGGAAAGGCTCTTTCTTTTTTCGGTACAGCTCGATGATGAAAATCAAAAAAACAAAAGGTAAAATAAAGAGAAGAACCCTGATATTTACCTGATACATTGTATAAATGGCATTGGTTAAAAACATAACGCCAGCCGTAATTGCACCCATTAATCGTTGGGGCGAGGTGGTTCCGTCTTTTTCGGCCAATTTATAAAATTCAAGTGTACCTAATAAAGTAACAATCGAAAATAAAATAGTAAAGGTAAAATCACGATAAGTAGCACTTAAAAGCACCAAAACAAAAGCTGCTGCAGTTATTGCTCGTTGAAAAAAGTTTTTCACGGATGGATAGTTTCGTTTTTACAGGTTAACATACGTAGTGAGCGCGAATAAGTTATGGTAATTACGAATTACTTTCGGCTGGTGTATCATCAATTAAAAAGACGAAAATCTCTTTCGGGCCATGAGCACCTTGTACAAGTGTTTTTTCAATGTCAGCAGTACGGCTGGGGCCAGTAATAGTAGATATCATGGAAGGCAATTGATTCGTATACTTTTCCCGTATGTGTTTTAAACCATCTTTCACATGCAAAAATAGCTGGGATGTATATGCTATAACCACATGATAATTGGAATAAATAGGGAGCCTGCGTCCGGAGGCTTGTTTGGATGAAATAAGTATGCTTCCTGTACGTGCAATAAGGCATTCACAAAATGTGAGTCCAATATTAGCTTCCAGCAGCTTATGTTCATCGCTGGAAAAAGGAAGGGCAATTTTGGTCAAAAGCTGCTGAATAGCCGGCTCAAAACTAAATAGTCCTTCCCATTGATTATCTTGTACAATACTTTTAAAATTTTCCAGAAAATCGGTCTCATCTTCACAAAAAACAAATTTTCCATTCACATTTACAAAATTCTGAGCAAATTGAAGCTCTATTGGTTCTTCGGAGGTGGTGAAAATTTCCGCCTCTGTATTCACATCGCCAATTTCCTGCAAGGACTTATGAATAAGCGCCTTTCGTATGCGTTTTAATATCTTTTCTTTCGACGTTGTGCTGTCCTGCATGTTTTAAAATAAAGTGTCCAAAGGTGTTATCTTCCCGTTTTCTGATTTCTCAGATGCCGGTGATTTATCTTCTTTATCCCCTTTTTCTTCGGATGATGCTGATGATGCTGTTGTACTTGAAGCATTTTTGTCATCCTGTTGTATCAATGGTAATTCTTCTTTATCAAAAGGGCGCTTACCAAAAATGGTTTCCAGATCTTCTTTGAAAATTACCTCTTTCTCCAACAGTTTTTCTGCTAATAAGGTTAACAAATGTTTGTTTTTGTTAAGGATATCTTTTGCACGTGTATAAGAAGCTTCAATCAATTTGCTAACCTCTTGATCAATTGTTTGAGCAGTTTGCTCACTGTATGGTTTTGTAAATCCATATTCATTGGCACCTGTTGAATCGTAATAACTGATGTTACCTATTTTGTCATTTAAGCCATAAATGCTGATCATTGCATAGGCTTGTTTGGTGATTTTTTCCAAATCACTTAATGCACCGGTAGAAATTTTTCCGAAAATAATTTCTTCGGCTGCACGTCCACCAAGGGTTGCACACATTTCATCCAGTAATTGTTCTGTTGTTGTGATCTGACGCTCTTCGGGTAAATACCAGGCTGCACCCAATGAACGTCCACGTGGTACAATGGTTACTTTAATAAGTGGGTGTGCATGTTCCAACAGCCAACTTACAGCAGCATGCCCGGCTTCATGGTAAGCAATTACTTTCTTTTCATGAACAGAAATGATTTTGTTTTTCTTTTCCAGACCACCAATAATACGATCTACCGCATCCAGGAAATCTTGTTTTTCAATTACCTTTTTATCATGACGTGCGGCAATCAATGCTGCTTCATTACAAATGTTGGCAATATCGGCACCGGAGAAACCAGGGGTTTGTTTTGCAAGAAAATCAACATCTACAGAAGCATCCAGTTTCAATGGTTTTAAGTGTACTTTGAAAATATCTTTACGCTCATTTAAATCAGGCATATCCACATAGATCTGGCGGTCAAAACGACCTGCACGCATCAAGGCTCTGTCAAGGATATCTGCACGGTTGGTAGCAGCAAGGATAATCACACCGCTGTTCGTTCCAAAACCATCCATCTCCGTTAGTAACTGGTTCAATGTGTTTTCACGTTCATCATTTGCCCCTTGAGCCGGTGATTTACCACGCGCACGACCGATGGCATCAATCTCATCAATAAAAATAATACAAGGTGCTTTTTCTTTTGCCTGACGGAACAAGTCGCGTACACGTGATGCACCAACCCCCACAAACATCTCCACAAAGTCAGAACCTGATAAGGAGAAGAATGGTACTTTTGCTTCACCAGCAACAGCTTTGGCAAGCAATGTTTTACCGGTACCCGGAGGGCCTACCAGTAATGCACCTTTCGGGATTTTTGCCCCAAGAATGGTATATTTTTTAGGATTCTTCAGGAAGTCAACAATTTCTTTGATCTCTACTTTTGCTCCTTCTAATCCAGCAACATCATTAAATGTAATGTTTACATTGGTGTCCTTATCAAACAGGGTAGCTTTTGATTTACCGATGTTAAAGATCTGACCACCACCAGCACCACCACCCATTCGGCGCATCACGAAGATCCATATGATTACCATCACAACAACAGGTAGGAACCAGCTTAATGAATCCATCCAGCTTGTGCGTGATTCATTCTCCGGATAAATTCGTTCAGAGGGAGAAAAATTCTTTTGCGCTTCTGTTAAATCTGCTTTAAAACTTTCAACAGAAAGAATTTTTAATTTAAAGTGCGGACCGTTCTTACGTCTTGCCAGATCATCCTTCGGATATTTCGAAAAATCTTTCGGATCAATATAGATCTCTGCTATTTTCTCATTCTCAACCACCACGATTCTTGTTACCTGGTGTTGTTTTAGCATGTTCTCAAAAAAGTCGGCCGATTTTACTTCGTGCAGACCGCCACTATAAGTCATTAGTTGCGCAGCAACTATTACTACCACAATAATTCCATAGATCCAATAAAAATTGAAAGGAGTTTTGTTTTTTGGAAACTTGTCTCTTATATTTTTATTACCAGGTTGTTGTTGATCGCTCATCAGTTTTATTTTTTCGTATAAAGTTAATCAAATGCTAATTCAGTAATTTCAGCATCTGCCCATAGGGATTCTAAATTGTAAAAATTTCGTATGTGTGATTGAAATACATGAACCACAACAGTTACATAATCCACTAAAATCCATTCAGAATTTTCAAATCCCTCTTTTCGATAAGGGCGTTCACCGGTTAATTTTTTTACCATCTCTTCAATAGAGTTGGCAATTGCATTTACTTGTGTATTGGAATCGGCCTGGCAAATAATAAAATAATCGCAAACCCGATTGTGTATATGTTTTAAATCAAGAATAGAAATGTTTTTTCCTTTTACTTCCAAAATACCTTCAACTACTGCATCTGCAAGTTTTCGGTTGGGATCATTTTGATGAATCGCTTCTTTCTGTACTGTTTTTTTTGTTTCAACAGGTTTTGTTGGAGCTGGTTTTTCCGCAATTGGTTTTTCAACAATTGATTTTTCAATAATTGGTTTTGCAGGAGTTGATTGCTGTACTTTTTCTACAACATCCTTACGCTTTGTAGCTTTAGGAGCAGCGGCAACTTTTTTTACAACAGCTGCTTTTTTCACAGCAGGTTTGGTTGTCTTTTTCACAGCCACTTTCTTTACAGCCGCCTTCTTCACGACTGCTTTTTTCGCAGGCATTGCTTTTTTAGGTGCAGCTTTCTTGGTTGCTGTTTTCTTTACTTTTTTTGCAGCAACTTTTTTAGGACTTACTTTCTTTGCAACAGCTTTTTTTACAACTTTTTTAGCTTTTGCCTTTGAAGCCGCCTTTTTTACCACTTTAGCCTTCGATGCTTTAGCAGATGAAGCAGTCTTTTTCACTACCTTCTTACTCTTAGCTGCCGTTGCTTTAACGGAAGAGACTTTTTTTACGGTTTTATTTTTTTTAGCGGAAGCAGTTTTCTTTGCGGGAGCACTTTTTTTACCAGCAATTTTTTTGGGTGCAGCTTTTTTTAATGATTTACCCACTGGTTTTACTGCTTTTTTTGAGGTAGAAACTTTCTTTTTCTTAATGGCCATTAACAGATCGTGTGTGTTTTATTTCGTTCTTTGTAAAAATTCAGTTGACTGATATTTTTAAGTGAATCCCACAAAAATAAGTAAATCTTTCGCATAAACTCTGAATGAAAACATTATTTATAGGGCAAAATGCTATTTATGTAAAATCGCTTGCATCAACCAACACTTATGCCAGCGAACTTTTGCGCCAAATTGCGCTTTCTGAAGGCTCTTTAATCTATACATTTGAGCAGGAAAAGGGAAGAGGTCAACGCGGAAATGCATGGGAAAGCGAACCCAATAAAAACGTGACCTTGAGCCTTGTTTTACAACCCAGTTTCATAACCTCTCAGCATCAATTTTTACTTACTAAAATCACGGCTTTGGCTGTCGCTGACTTAATGGCAGAAATCCTGCAAACGCATGGAATTTTGCACCAAATACGCATCAAATGGCCCAATGACATCTATGTGAATGATAAAAAAATAGCTGGTATTCTCATTGAAAATTATCTGCGTGAAACCACCATTCAGCAGGCCATTGTAGGGGTTGGAATAAATGTTAACCAAGCTGTTTTTCAAACTGCACCCAACGCCATATCCTTATTTTCACTGCTTCATCAAACAACTGACCTGCAGCATTGCATTGCCTTGTTTTGTGAGTGTTTTGAAGCACGTTACCTTCAGCTAAAAAACAATAAACTGGAACAACTGAATGCAGATTATTTGAACCTTTTATATCGCATCAATGAATGGAGTAGTTACCGAACCCCAGCAAATCAATTATTTGAAGGGAATATCAGAGGCGTTTCCACGATTGGGAAACTGCAAGTGGAGCTTATATCCGGAGAAGTAAAGGAATTTGATTTGAAGGAGATTGTGTTTGAGTGAAAACGCACAGTCTCCGTTCACCTCACCCCCGGCTCCTGTGCTACTTTATATCCTTCATTTTCTGCGCCAGCATATTGAAAAAATTGATCAAAGGCTTTACTACCATCATTTTAAGCATGGGATTCAATTCTGATTCAAAAGCAAGTTGACCGGTGCAGGCATTTTCTCCTTTTTCTGTAAGTAAAACAAACAGGCTAAAATCAAAGGGAACTTTACCGTTGGAAGAAATCGTTATTTTGGAATGTGGTGTTTTGTCAACTATTTTCATACCGATGGTAGCCATTCCGTTAATGGTAAACGTGCATTCATCTGCTGTGGATTGCCAATTCGTTACCTGGTCGGGCATTAACTTTTGAAAATTGTTAAAATTGCTCAAATAGGCAAAAACATTGGCTGCGCTATTTTCAACCTGAACGATATCACTTTCTATTTTGGTTAATGACATGGGGTAATGAGTTAGTTAATCGATGTTAATTAATTGTTATTCCAAACGGAAGGGTTTTCGGCCCACTTTTGCAATGATTTTAAGTCTTTATCGGTAATGTAATTGGATTGTAAAGCCTGTTTAATCAAGGTTGTATAGTTGCTTAAGGTAATCAGTTTGCAATTCGCTTTTTTAAAATTGTCGGCTGCTGTTTGAAAGCCATAAGTAAAGATGGCCGCCATGCCTTTTACCTCACAACCAGCTTCACGTAAAGCTTCAACTGCCTTTAGGCTACTGCCTCCTGTCGAAATTAAGTCCTCAATCACCACTACTGACTGTCCTTTTTCAATAAAGCCTTCAATCATATTGGTCATTCCGTGCTTTTTCGCTTCCGATCTTACATACACGAATGGTAGCCCCAATTCCTGAGCAACTAAGGCTCCTTGCGCGATTCCACCTGTTGCAACCCCAGCAATTACGTCTGGTTTGCCAAATACTTTGTTTATTGCCTCAACAAATTCCTGACGTATGTAGGTACGAACCTTTGGATACGATAAGGTAACACGGTTATCACAATAAATGGGTGATTTCCATCCCGAGGCCCATGTAAAAGGTTTATCAGGTTGCAATTTAATTGCTTTAATTTGTAACAGAAATTCAGCGATATTTAATGCTGCGTCTTCATTTATTTCCATGTGGCAAATATATAAACTATAATATGACCTATGATAAAAATATTCTATCCCGAAAAAATTATATATCTCATCAAAGACAAAAGAAAATTTGTTGAAAAGAAAAATACTGTTCTACAGGTAATTGACTCCTCAGCCGAAATGAGAAAAGTATTTGATGAGGTGATTAACAAGAAATCAATAAAGGAAATTTACTTCTATAATGAAAATGAGGAACAATTGTTTGTTTACTTCTCTAAGCTTTTTAAAGTGATTGATGCTGCTGGTGGTTTGGTAAGAAATGAAAAAAAACAGTGGTTGTTTATTTTTCGCCATGATCGTTGGGATTTGCCAAAAGGCAAACTGGAAAAAAATGAAGCCATTGCTGATGCTGCCATACGCGAAGTGGAAGAGGAGTGCGGAATAAAAGGGTTAAGTATCGTTAAGCAATTACCAGCTTCCTATCATGTTTACTTCCTTAACAAACAAGCTGTATTAAAACGTACGTATTGGTTTGAAATGGATTGTAGCGATAAATCACCATTGGTGCCCCAGCTGGAAGAAGGTATTACAGATGTGAAATGGCTTTCAAAAGATGATTTGAAAAAAGTGTGGGATAATACCTATGAGTCGGTACGAGATGTAATGAGTTTGATACCTTAAAAAGAAGATTTGAGACGTGAGATATGAGAACATAACAGCGCTCATATCTCATGTCTAGTTATTCTTCTTACTACCTATATTGTGTCTCTTCGCCTTGGGCTTCACAAGATCATAAAATGCGCGATCAATATCACCATTCGGACCTTCAGCCGGAGCTTGAATGAATTTGCCATCGGGGTCAATTAAATAATAGCTGGGTAGGCTTTGAATCTCATACAGATCTTTGATGGCCTCTGTGTTATCATATAAAAAGGTCCAATCGTAGGAAGGATATTTTGCACAAAAATTTCTCAAGTCGCTCGAACTTTTAGTCGTCATAATACTTACAAATACAACACGTTCTCCATATGTTTTTTTTAGCGCTGCAATTACTTTTAATTGTGGTAAACACTCCGAACAACTGTTATCAAAAAATGTGAGATATACATATCTTTTGGTTCTCAATTCATCCAAACTAACTGTTTTGCCTGTTTTATCAGGCAAACTAAAGAAAGGAGCCATTGCACCCGGTTTTAATTTTGAGAATGAATTGATAATATTAGTTGCAATTTGTTGATGGATGGTGTTTTTACTTTCTTCATTTATTTGTTTTAAAATACCTAAGATGGATGCCTTTTTAAATGAGTTGTCATAATAACTTTCCAGTAAGCCTTTTAACAATACCAGTTCACGAATCGTATCATTTTTTAAAAAAGGATCACGTTCAAGTACCAGCATGGCACCCTTAAAACTACCTCTGTTATCAATTTCAAAAAAAAGCGGATTGCCTTTTTTTGTCATTGCAAAGTTGTATAGCTTTTGTTTAAAAAAAGTATTGAAAAAATTCATATACTCCAGGTTGTTATATTGAATAGGTTTTTTGTCCAGATAGGTTTCAAAAAGTTTTTCTGTACTGTAATTTGTTTTTTCCTCCAGTGATGCAATTGAGTAATTGACATATGTATCCAGGTAATTACTTTTTACATCAGAATAATATTGCTGAATGACAATTTTAAATGAATCGATTGCATGTTTAGGCGATCTCCTGACAAAATCCCTGTAATAAAAAGTTGTAAAGTCATCAAAGCGTTTGTCGTAATCCATCGTTAAAGCATTGATCTCTGTTTTGCTTTTTAATTTGATGGATAATTGAACATCCTGAAAAAGATTTTTGTTTTGATAGGTTGTAGAATCCGGTTTATGCATAATTACTTCATATGTTGCATTGGGTTCAATGTACATGGATGCAATATTTTTATCAATCCGTAAAGTGATGTATTGAATCTCTTTGGTGTTGAGTTCGAGCAAAAATGATCCTGTGGAGTCAACAACCGAATAGGTAAGTTTTCGTTGCGTATGAGAAATATAGTCATTAACGGCCCATGCGCTTATTTCTTTATATTCATAAGAAGGAGCGCTGCCTTTAATAACAACCTGTTGTGCAACTGATAAAAAAGTAAAACAATTGAGTAATAAAAATACAATCCCGTATTTCAACTTCATGTGATTATTATTGAGCTTTCAGGTTAACTCCTTTAGGAACAAAGCGGGTAGCATCGCCACCGTTTCGAACTATATCACGTACAATTGTTGAATTTATTGCAGAAAATTCAGGCACCGGTAAAATAAAAATGGTTTCCACCTCTGGTACCATCATTTTATTGTTCTGAGCAATGGCTTTTTCAAATTCAAAATCGGCTGAAGTACGCAATCCACGTACAATAAAATCAGCTTTCATTTTTTTGCAATAAGCTACGGTAAGTCCTGTGTATGTTTCTACTCTTACTTTAGGTTGATTCTTAAATACCCACTCTACCCATGCTTTTCGTTGCTCTAGAGGGAAATAGTTTTGTTTGCTGCTGTTTTTTCCAATGGCAACAATAACCTCATCAAATAGTGGCA
>DAORKB010000094.1:0-12668 GCA_035439365.1 Bacteroidia bacterium | reverse complement strand
CTTCAGGAAGGGCTCTATGCTCAAATCTTTTCCCCATTAGTTTTTCAACTTCCTCGATGTAAAGTTCTTCAGCAGGAGTTGAGAACGTGATGGCGACACCATCTTTTTTGGCCCTACCTGTACGTCCAATCCGGTGGATATATTCTTCAGGGGTAGGTGAGGTATCTACATTTATAACGTGACTTACATCTCGAATATCCAATCCGCGAGCGACAATATCTGTGGCAATTAAAATACGGCAAGTCCCGTTTTTAAAATTACGAACAGCCTGAATACGTTTATTCTGCGCTTTTCGGGAGTGAATTACGTCCACCTGCTCCGGGAATTTAGCCGATAACAGGTCACCCAAATAATCAGCTTGTGTTTTGTTGTTTATAAAAACCAATACTTTTGATATTTCAGTATCTGTTTCAAAAAGATGAGTTAGCAAGTTCACCTTTGTATTGAAATTTGGAACTGTATAGATGATTTGTTCTATTTTTTCAAGAGGCGTTCCATGTGGTTCAATCGCAATTTTTTGAGGAGAATGGAAATATGCATCTATTAACTCCTGAACCTCTTTTGTTATGGTTGCTGAAAATAAGAGGTTTTGTCGTTTAGGTGGTATCGTCTCCAGGAAGCTGTTAAGCTGTTGACGAAAGCCTAAACTAAATAATTGATCGACCTCATCAATTACAACTTTTTGAATATCCTTTAAGCGCAAAATGCCGGTTAATACCAGATCAACAAGGCGCCCGGGAGTAGCAATAAGTATGTCAATGCCATTGTATACCAATTGTTTTTGTGTATTGATATTGGTTCCACCATAAACGCCTTGATAACGAACCTGCATGTAGGTTGTCAGTTTTTTAATCTCCTCGGATATTTGAAGTACGAGCTCTCGTGTTGGAACAACAATGAGAATCCGTGGATGCTTTTGCTCTGAGTATTTTAATTGCCGTAACAAAGGCAGAAGGTATGCAAATGTCTTTCCTGTTCCTGTCTGCGCTGTTGCAACAAGGTCCTTTCCCGACATGATTACTGCAAATGTTTTTTCCTGAATTGGAGTAGGATGAATGTATTCCAAATCGTTTAAAGCATTTAGTAAAGGTTTATTTAGGTTAAGTTCTTCAAACGTCACGTTCTTCTTTTTTGGGTTGCAAAGGTAAGCCGAATCTTTTGTATTCGCCTATTTTTCATGAAAATAAGCATTTAAAATGTGTTTGGCCTGGTTTTAGGTTTGGACAAAAATTCCACATATTCTACACTATTGTTCATTGTTACCCCACTTTAGGGAAAATGATAAACAGAAATAAGGAAAAGGGAATTTCACTGAAAATAAAAAGGTAAAATCTATGAATGCTACGGTATTATTCACTTTTGATCAGTATAAATGACCTTTTTAGGGGCTAAAATGGATGGGGAAAATGACAAGATGGATCAAGCTTTGAGCTTTTTTTCTGTAACATTCAAAAACACAAAATGTTATGACACTTATAGCTGCACTTCTTGTACTTGAATTGGTTTTCGTAACTACTTCATTTATAGCCAAACATCACCGAAAACAAGGTGGTGTTAAAAGAGAATAAAAGTTAAAGTTTATAATAAGCTCTTATACCGAATGCATTTTGCAATTTTAATTTTGGATTCGGTCCCAGGTTGATTCCTTCGTATGTTGGGTTATACACCAGTTGTATAATAAAGGCTTCGCTTGCATTCATATTTAATCCGATACCACCAAAGGCGCCAAAACCGAATCCGACTCTTTTTATGACCGAAAAGGCAGGGTCAACGCCATTGTAGTAGTATTCTGTTAGATCGATTGTGAGGTTATTGATCTGTATGAGAGTTTTATCCAACTTTGCTAATGTAACATTCAACCCCGCTTCTGCAAGGAAGTTTATTTTTTCATTATCACCAAACAAGTGTTGAATTCCTGCCTGTAAAAGAAGGCGTTGTTCCATTCCTTTAATATTAAATGTATTGTATTGACTAATGCCGGATGGGGCACGCGTTCTTATTGTAAAACCACCGGTTGCGGTTATCCTGGCCGCGTCAACGTTTATTAAGACCACATTTTTATTGTCGACAGAATACCGGCATTGCAAACCAATTAAAAATGAAGGTTGATAGCGCATGAGTGTAGGCATGTCCGTTTCATCAAAGGTCCAATCGCCTGGTAATACATTCAATTCCTGCGCAATGTAATCTGTTTGTCCGGTTGATTTTGCTCCATATTGAAAGTTGATCTTGTTATTCATCCAGCTGTTTGCGAAATTATTTTTGTTGCCGTCAATGTCAAGTCCGTAACCGTCGTGTAGAGCAGCGGTATATTTATTAGCTAAGTAACATCCAATATAAAGGCCTACCTGAAAACCTTTCTTAGATGCTGGTTCCGTAGTGGTCCCTTCTGTTGTTTCCTGAGCAAAAACGCTTGTTACAAGGCAAGCAAAATATAAAAAAGCGGTGAGTTTAATATATTTAATCATTGAAATAAAATTAATAAGATAAATATGTGAATCTCAAAGATAAAATTAATTCTATTAGGATCGTGTTAAATGAACCTGGAAACAAACACAACACATTGCATCACATATTGAAAACGGGTTACTGACTCAGCTCATTTCTTTAATGGACTAAGAATGGATTCAAGGCCATTTAATTTGATCTCGTACATGGTTGAGAGAAGAACCCCCAATTTCCCTTTTGGGAAACCATTTCGATTGAACCATTCTAAATAGGAGATAGGTAAATTGCAAATTATATGACCTTCATATTTTCCAAAAGGCATTTTCATTTCAACCAATTGGAGTAGGAGTGAAGGATCGGGAATCATTTATTGAATCAAGTTAATAATTGATGATGTTTTTGTTGTTCCAGATGATACTTTTTGTCATGTCTTTTAATCGTATGGCCGCTTGCATGATGATATCGGGGTTTGGAGGAAAAGGTACAAAATGACTAGTGTTAATAAGCGTTCTGGAAGAGCTTGATAATGCATTTAAATCACCAAACGGAGCGGCTACATTATTTTCAAAAAAAGTTTCTGCAACAACAGGATCTGTTTTTATTAACTGCCCTGTTCGATTGTTTAAATAATCTAATGTACCACCAATCATGGCACTTTTACGTTGTTTGGTAAGAATTACTTTGCACGTAATTATTTTTATAACAGGGATCTTGATATCATTTCCCGCGGTATCTTTCATCACATTGCCCTTTGCATCCAGTTTATATTTAAATCCGTCTTGAATTTCTTTTTGATCGACATAAGATTCTTCCCTGACTTGTTCGGGAGAAACAGCAATATCCTTTATGTTCAATCGAATTGTATAATCGTAATTTATCCCTTCAATGGCTTTTGTATGGTAGTTCATCCAGAGTGTGTTCATATCTTCCATACTAATTTTAAGCAATTCCTGCTCAAAATTTTGAGGAACAATCATATTGCTTTTGTTTTCAATTTTGAATAAAATATTGTTTCTTCCATTTAAAAGTGCTTCCTGTATTTTTGCATCAATATCTTTATAATCACTATAGTATTGTTTTACCTTCAATAATTCATTATAGGCTAAGCGGGCATTTTGACGGTTATTTTTTTCAAGTAACTGAAGTGCATGTGCATAAAAATATTCAGCAGCTTTTCGTTTTGCACCAATAATTTCTTCATCGTAATTTACAGGTACAAAATTAACCGCGTTTAACACGGATGTAGGAAGTGTTTTTAATTGCTCCTGTCTGTTTTTTAGTGCATTGTAGCGACTAAAAATATTGTCCCAAATATCTGGTTCACCGGATGCCCTTAAAAAATTAATGCGATCCAGATCGGCTTGATTTGCTTTTGAATAAGCTTCTTTCAGTACGTTTATTTCTTTTGTTTTTGATGGCTTTTTACGTAGTTTGCTTACTGATTTATAAACGGCAGCTTCGAATTGTGCGTGTTTTAAATAGTGTGTGGATGTTCTGCAATTTGAGAATAAAAAAATTGCTAACAGACATAAAACAACTAAACGTTTCATAGGAGTATTTTAGAATTCCGTCAAATATACAAAATAGATGCCTCACCCAAAGTGGCTGTGAAAAAGTAGAAGAGATGCGTGTATATAAAAATTCAAAACCCTGATCACAGTACGTGATCAGGGTTTTGGAAAAAAAACATTTTAGTAAACAAATTTTACAGATTCTTGGCTGTTGTCAGTAATAAGTTTACAGATATAAACGCCGTTTGCTAATTGTAAAGCAACATCAGATTGATAAACTCCAGCAGGTTGTTGTCCAACTTCTTTTGAGTAAATTAATTGTCCCATCATGTTATACAGAGCAAGTGTAACCCTTGTATTGGTTTGCAATGTGTAATTGATCATGATGTTGTTACCCATTTCTGAGTAAACAGATAGGTGGTGGTTGTTCTCAAGTTGCTCCAGATCTTCGATGCTTGTTAACTCATCAGCAGGTCGCAAAGAGTTAAATCCGCAAGGTGTAGGAACGATGTTAGCTGAGAAAACCGAACCGTATTCCGCTTCAAAACCGGGAAGCATAACAATAGCTGCACCTGCATTGAATGCGCAATTTGCGCTTGTTTTAATTTTGATTCCACCACGGTTGTCTGCAATAATATTATCGCTGGCATCTCTTTTCACATCACCGGCGTATATTTCTCCTTTAATGGTCGATCCATTCCAGGCTGTATAACAATATGTTTTAGTACCAGTAACATTGAATGCTGTATTTTTCATTCCATCAAGTACCAGTTTTTTGTTATAAGCATACCATACTTCTTCGTTGGTAACAGGGCCGGAGCCATTTTGATATTTCAAATAGCGACTGTCTTTTGTATCATTCGGTCCAACACCCATCCACATCCAATAGCTGGATGAAGTGGCACCAAATGTCCAGTCTGTTTTAGCAACACCGTTATCACTGTTATACCAATCCTGCCATATTTTATCTACAAAATTGTGGTGCAGGAAAAAAATGGGGTCACGCGGTGAAGCGCTGCTGCCCATTGTTCCTCCTATGAAATTATGACCTCTGTCGTGCCAGTATTCCACTCGATAGGTAAAAAAGTTAACAGAGTTACTTTTTAGTCCTGCTGAAGGAGGGTTTGACATAAGTGTTGGAATGGCCAGCATACTTGTCATATCCGCCTGAGAGGTCAATATATTAGATGAGCCCAGGTTACGTGTAATTGTATAGCTTCCGCTATTAAGGGTGCTTAGCTGTAAAAAGCCTGCATCATCCCAGGTAACATTTGCAGCTGTGTTTTCAAGGCGCCAATCCCAATAAGGAACAGTTAAATTGCTTGCCAATGTGGAAGTTCCGCGAATGGCATCTTCCATTTGAATAGCAAACAATCGATGCCACGGAAGAAAGAACTCTCCTGTAAATGATCCGGTGGCATGGATAGGGGAGTTAAAGTGTGATGAATGGTGACTAGCCATACTAGCTAATGTTCCATTGTTTCTTAACGTAATCAAAGCATTTACATAAGCTGTTTTTTCAGAGGGGGTCATTTCTAAATGATCCTTTCTGATCCTTTGCGCCATGATTGTATCGGAAACAACTAGAATCAATGCTATAAATAAAGCAATGTATTTTGTTTTCATAGTTCGATTAATCAGGCGATTATTTATTTTCTAAAGCTTTAATTGTATTGGTTAGTTCAGTAATGCGTTTTTCCTGAGCTGCATTTTTCTTATCCAATTCAATTAAGTATAGTGTAAGTTCTTCGATCTTCTCCATTAATTTAGCATCCATTTTAGCCATGTCAATACCTTCTTTTGCTACTTGTTCGGCAGAAGGTACATTTGGTAAATGTTTGTTTGCTAGAATAAAACGTTCAACCTCACTTAGCGTTTTTAATTTGTAGTCAGCTGCAAAAACATAATCTGCCCAGTCGTTGCTGGTAGCAATAGCCACTTTCACTTTTTCAGACAAGATACCACCCTGAACATACAATTGATAAGTTCCCGGAGTTCCTTTGAAATTAGCCAGATTTGGGTCACCGATTAATACTTTTCCGTTTGGATAGTAAATAGTAGATCCATTTGTTGTCCATTGAGAAGGTGCAACAACAGGAAGAGACTGCCAGCTAGCTAAACCATTTGCATCAGAAGTAAGCACTTTTCCGGCCGCTTGTGTACCATCTACAACTTTAACAGCTCCTGCAATGTGCAATTTTGCATCAGGAGTAGCTGTTCCAACACCTACATTTCCGGTTGTGTAAGAAATATCATTTCCAGCAGTTGTCCATTGTGAGCTTCCTCCTCCAGCTGGAGCAGTTTGCCAGGTTGCAACACCATTTGCATCAGAAGTAAGTACTTTTCCGGCGCCTTGGTTACCATCCGTATAAATAATTCTATTATCATTTCTAATTGCCAAAACGTCTACACTGGTGTTGTTTTGAAATTTAGCAATAAGGGAGGTTGGAGTTGTTCCCGCGTTAATAATATGTAATTGTGCAGCAGGCGTATTGCTGAAAGATCCATTTGGAATAGAGCCCGAATAAATGCTTCCGTTAGGAGCAATACTTACACGGATATTTCCTCTATTCGTGAATTGTACCAATGGACGAACAGCAACAAGGTCGGACGTGTTTAAAAGATAAGCATCAAATTTAGACATTGGCGTTCCACCGATGTCATTTGCGAAAGGAGTTTGTGCACGAAAATTTAAATTCGGAGCAGAAGAACCTGATCCAAAGGCAGAAGCAAATAATGGAGCAAATTGCCCGTCGGTTGCAGTAGCATTTGTAATAGCCACATAATCTTTTACGCTACCGTTTGCAGCCGCATCCGTTACAGTAAACATAAACAGGTTTTCATAAGTATTTGGTAATGCTTCACCGCGTATATCAACTTGTGCAGCTGAGCCATCAGGGGTTCCAATAGCTATTTTACCATTGCTTTTTACGGTTAAACCGTTAAAGCCAGCATTTGTTTGAAAGCTAGCCACATTTGTGCTTGTAGCACCGCTGGTTACATGTAATTGAGAAGTAGGGGTCAAGTTCCCTATACCAAATAGTCCGGTCGTATTTTTTAATACCAAACGGTTTGTGTTGTTAACTCTGAAGAATAAATCACCACTGTTATCCCCATACCCAAGGAAGTTAGTTGGTGTAAAATCATTCGTAGGCGTGGTTGATTGAGCCTGAAGCTCTACATTACCAGCAAAAATGGCAATAGCCGAAACTAAAATAGTTTTGTTAAGTGTTGTCATCATGACGTTTTTAATGTATGGAATTTGTATTAAATTGGGGGGATGGTTTACTCGGTTGCAAAAATATAACATTTTAAGATAACTTTCCAAGTTTTTTTCCGATATTTTTTCGGGTGTTTACACTGAAATAAACAAAAAGAGGATAGGTATAAAAGTAAAAAGCCCGCCTAGCTATTGCTTCGGCGGACTTTTTTAGAGAGCCCTGGGCTTGAGACTCACCTTTTATTTTTTATTTGAAATCAAGGCTAATTTACCATAAGCCTGTTTTGAACCGGCTTTGATCATATAGATGTAAGTTCCATTTGCAACATTTGCACCTAGCATATTTTTTCCATCCCATACAACTTCGTGAGTTCCGGGCATTTCTTGTTCATTTTTAATCACTTTTACAAGCGTACCCTGCAACGTATATATTTCAATACGGACAGATGAATTGCTCTCCAGGGTATACGAAACGTTTACCGAATTCTCAAAAGGGTTAGGGTAGGCTTTTGATTCGAGTTTGTTTTTCATATAATTGAATTCTGCAACTCCGGTTGTTAGCGGGTCGAGTGAAATGATAGAGTCAATATTGATATATTCATCTCCTTTTTCATATTTCAGCCACATGAACGAGTCAAATAACATTTCATCGGAAGTGGCTGGTCCGGCTTTTACATCAACAGGAGGATGACTTGTCTGATTTGGGTTATTCTCCGTATTATCATAGGTGTGTTCAGATTTCAGCTGAAAGTTCTTCGGAACTTTAACAAGTTTACGGAAGGTGCTGAATCCTTGCCAGTCAAAATCCCAATCATTTATACGAATTAAAGGGATAGTATCGCCAGAAACAAACAAACCTGGGATAGCATAGTTTTTCATGACGGTACACAATGAATGTGAATGAGGAAAACAAGCCAGGATAGAAGCATCGTATTCTCCGCCAAAAGTGGTGTTACCCATTCCTACATAACTCGTTGCAGTAAATGTTTTTACAGTATTTGCAGTTATTGGTAAGATCCAGTTTTGTAAAAGTGTTTTTGCATACACCTTGCGAATACCTGTTTCTCCTTTTGGATAGAAAAAGAGTCGTATTTTAGTACTATCCTTTTGACCGGCACTACCTTCCGGGTAATGAATCTGAAATGAAATTTGCGAACCTGCTTTTAAGAAAACACCGGCTTTTAAAGGAGCTCTGCTTGGGAAAAAAGTAGCTTCCGTTCCTGGAGCAAATCCACCAAAAAGAAAATCACCAGGCATGCCATAGCAGCCTCCACTAAGGTCATTTGTTCCATCGCCTAATGTATCAATCCCAACGAGTACGTGGTGAACAATCGCATCATTACCAGCTACAATTTCAAATGCTTTGATGTATCGATCTTCCGTAAGGTTTGTTTTAACATAGAAACAGTTGTAAACATCTTTATCTTTTCCGTTACTAACAAAAGTAGGTATTTGTACTTCCAGATCCGCTGGGGCAGCAATCTGATATTTACCGTAATGTGGTACAGGCGGAGCCAATGTGGTATCACCTGGAAGCGCACCGCCATCTATCCAATCTATTATCGCTGCTTTTTCTGCAACTGTAAGAATACGTTCATGTGAAAAACGCGTATAGGTTGTATCTGGTAACCAGGGTGGCATATTTCCTTCTTCAACTTCATCTCTCATTATCGTGGCATATGCAGATACTTTTGAGTAGGTAACAAAGGAAGGAGCATGCATATCTTCGTGGTGACAGCTTGTACACTTTTTTATAAAGATCGGTGCAACATCTTTGTACACGAGCTGAGCACTCATGTTGTAAGTGTAAATCAACATTAAACAAAGTAAGATTTTTTTCATGGAGTAATTTTTTGAGATTAATAATTACAGAATACTGTCGAAAATAAAGTCACGAATACATAGTAAGACAATTCAAAATTTGTTTACCCCTATTGGAATAAAAAAAATCGAAAAGCCCTTTTTTTGTTGGGCTTTCTAAGGTATATTCGTTAATAAAAAATTTAGCTGACAAGTATTGTGTTTTGTTTTTAGGTTAGTTGAGTTTTTTTTATCATTCTGATATTCAAAATAACAACTATATTATTGGGGCAGCAATACTGATCAATCAGTAATCTTTTGTGCAATGGAGAACTTGAAAAATTATTTTACAGAATTTATTGCGCTTATGGATGTGCAGCAATTTAATTCGAGGGAGTTGAACTATGGTGTACTAAAAAATCATAGAACCCAGCTAAAACAGTTGAGTGATGTAGGAAACAGTTCTGTATTTGTTTTTGATTTATTCAAAAAAGAACATGTGTTTGCTTCCGGATTGTATGAAGATTTTATAGATAAAACAGATCGGTCAGCAAAAGGAATCTTCCATTTTTTGGATCAAACGGTTCACGAAGAAGATTCCATAACATTGATTAAACGTTGGACTACCTCTTTGAAACTATGCTATGCTGCGACGCCTGCAGATCGTAAGAATTATAAAATTATAAATGATTATCGGATCCGGAATAAAAATGGTGATTTGGTAAGAGTAGTGGATCAGCATCAGGTATTGGAATTGGATCCACAAGGCAATATATGGCTCTCGCTCTGTTTGATTGATATTTCTGCGGATCAGAATAAGCAACGCGGCGTTAAAAGCTCGATTGTTAATTTTAAAACAGGTGAGTTGGTATGGGAAGATGTAGGTGATGAACGTATGACAGATGTCCCTGTTTTGAGTGCCAGAGAAAAAGAAATTCTTCTGCTGATTAAGGATGGGTTTTTGAGTAAAGAGATTGCAAAAAAATTGTTTTTAAGTGTTCATACAGTGAATACACATCGCCAGCGAATATTGGAAAAGTTGAATGTGGATAATTCGATGGAAGCGATTAAGTATGCGAGTGGGGTGGGGATGATTAGGTAGAGACCTCTAGAATTAAAAGAGTGAGTGTGAGAGCCATAGCGAGATGCACTAAAGAGTGAGTGTGAGAGCGAGTGAAGAGGGGCAAAAAATAAGAGCGGGTATAAATCGCTTTCGCTTTTTATACCCGCTCTTATCTTTTGCGGACTGTCGTTTACACAGTTCGAACAAACAGCCTGCAAATATCATTGATTCTAAACAACTTAACACTGATGAATCAAAGGTAGATAATTCCGAATTATTTGCAAAGGATTTAGTCAGGATTCATGAATTTAGCCGACAATTCAGAAGCGAAATTTTGAAAATTCTTTCCAATTAATTTTTTATCTGAAATTACCTTTTGCGCCTAATATTTATGAAAAAATGATAAATGCGCCTAATATTTTTGACTTGCTCCAGATTTATGTTTAACTTGCGCTCATTATTTATTTTTATGGAAAAAAGCGCCTATTTTTCAATTAATGCACCCATTTTTCACGGGAGAACAATGCCACAACAAGGGTATATTGTTGGTTATGCAGCAGTAATAAATGCATTGGAATTACAAGTACCTATGCCATGCCCAATTGCTATGGTTGCAGAAAAGAACAAAAAAATGAATAATGAAGATTGGTTGGTTTTGCCTAACTCACACTTGCCAGCTGATAATAATGAATTAACAAAAATTCAAGCGTTGTTCAATCATCTTGTTTTTGCTTTAAAGTACGAAGGTGTTAATCTTTTAGTATATGCAAAACTTACCGAAACCCTTACGCATAATGAAATTTTAGAATTGATTAACATAGAGCCAACAGGGCAATATTCACGCCGAATATGGTTTTTAATTGAATGGATAATGGGGAAGGAAGTAGCAGAGAAGGCAAACCTACTCAAAAAGAGCTATGTGCCGGTAATCGATGAAAATTTACAGTTCGCTACTGCTGGTATCAAATCTCCACGTCATTTGGTATTAAATAACTTGCCAGGAACTCCCCTATTTTGTCCACTTATAAGAAAAACCGAAAAATTAAAAAAACACATAGAAAGTAATTATGCTGAAATAAATAAAAAGAGTATAGCGGGAACACGCAAAGATATTATTCAAAGAGCATCAGCTTTTTTACTGCTAAAGGATTCAAAAGCATCATTTACAATTGAAGGAGAAAGTCCTAAAAGTAAAAGAGCGGCAAGGTGGGGAACAGCAATTGGACAAGCAGGGCTTCGGGATTTAACTAAAGAAGAACTGATCCGACTTCAACAGTTGGTTATTGAAAACAGCCGTTTTATACAAATGGGCTTTCGCACACAGGGTGGTTTTGTAGGTGAACATGATAGAGAAACAGGAGAACCTATTCCAGACCATATTTCAGCGAGGCATGAAGACTTGGATAAATTAATTAATGGTTTAATCTCAACTAATAATTTGCTAATTAATAGCGAAATTGATCCTGTATTAGCAGCAGTAATAATTGCTTTTGGTTTTGTATTTATTCATCCATTTGAAGATGGTAACGGTAGAATCCATCGTTACCTCATTCATCATTTACTTGCAAAAAAACATTTTTCCGACCAAGGAATTGTATTTCCAATTTCCTCGTCAATACTTGACCGTATAAATGATTATCGAATAGTTCTCGAATCTTATTCAAGACCATTATTAGATTTTATTGAGTGGCATGAAACAAAAAACCATAATGTATCCGTTACTAATAATACGCTTGATTATTATCGCTTTTTTGATGCAACCAAACAAGCTGAGTTTCTTTTTGATTGCGTAGATGATACTATAAAAAATATTATTCCGAAAGAAATTGCTTACTTATCGCATTATGATGAGTTTAAAAAATATCTTGAAGAAGAATTTGAAATGCCGGATAAAACGATTTCCATTCTTGTTCGGTTCTTAGAGCAAAACAATGGTACGTTATCTAAAAGGGCAAAAGAAAAGGAGTTTACAAACCTTTCTGAAAAAGAAATAAAAAAGATTGAGATTGAATACAAACGAATTTTTAATGAATAAAATATTAATTAACTTATTAACGTTTCCTTAATAAATTTGTCTTGTTGTTTTTGAATAGCTGCTTGAATTTTGATTGTAAATATAAGTGTCTTGATACGCTTCATTTGCCCCAATATGATATGTTCTTACCAATGTATTATTGCCTTTGTTAATTTCATCTGGAAAATGAGCTAATTCACTTGATAAAATTTTATCTTTCACAAATTTGTGATTTTTATCTTGAAGGTAAAATTCATAAATTGAACCGCTATTAGAATCTTCAACCTTAATTGCAAAATCTTCGAGATTATCAAAATTTAAGTCAGCTATTACTAAATCGCCATAATAACCATCCATAAATTCTTTTTGTATTTCATACCCTGTAAAAAAAGAAGTTATGTTTTTGCCAAAATCTTTAGTATTGTATACCTGGAGTTTAATGTCTGTTTTTATTGCAGTTTGCTTACTTTTTAAGTTTGAAACTTCTAAATGAACTATTGATGTGGTAGTATCTAATTTAAAATTGTATTTAAATTCACATCTGATGGGGGATCTATTTAAAGTGGTTGGGTGAGTTAGGACAGAGAATACTTCAAAGTTAATTTTATTGTT
>DAORKB010000093.1:0-12702 GCA_035439365.1 Bacteroidia bacterium | reverse complement strand
TGATGGAAATGGATATGAAAAAGGGGCTGTTTCCTCATCATAAACCTCCTCATTTTGGACCACCCGTGTTTACATTCATTTTTGCCGATCTGATTTCTTTCTTTATTCCGATTGCCTTTGCTGTTGCAACACGCTCAACAGAACATTGGTTAAAAACAGAATCAGAAAAGAAAGAGATAGAAAATAAAAACTTGCAATCGGAGCTGCTTCATTTGAGGTATCAATTGCAACCACATTTCTTTTTTAATGCGTTGAATAATATTTACTCATTGGTTGAGCAAGCGCCGGAAAAGGCGCAAGAAGCAATTCATAACTTGAGTAAATTGATGCGCTATTTATTATACGATACAGGAAGGGATAAAATTGAATTGTCAAAAGAAATTGATTTTTTAAAAAAATTCATTCAGTTGATGGAATTGCGTCATACAAACAGAACGGTTGCGCACTTTACATTTCCGGATACTGAAAAAAATAAGTATTACATAGCACCATTATTATTTATTTCAATGATTGAAAATGCATATAAGCATGGAATATCAGCAACACAGCAGTCGGACATTTCTTTTGAAATGAAAATTGAGGAAAATGAACTTTTTTTTACAAGTAAAAATTCCAATTTTCCAAAAAGCGGATCTGACAAAAGTGGTTCGGGGATCGGATTGAATAATTTGAGAAAACGATTGGAACTTATTTATCCCAAAAAGTATGAATTGAAAAGCGGTGTAATGGATAATGTATATTTTATAGAATTAAAAATTAACTTAAACTAGGGGTGAAATGAAAATATCCTGTCTTATCGTTGATGATGAGCCTTTGGCAGTTGACCTGCTGAACAGGTATGTTTTGCGAACATCCTTTTTGCAATGTGAGGGACAATGCAATAGTGCAATTGACGCAATGAGTATATTGGGTTCTAAGAAAATAGATTTGATATTTATGGATATTCAAATGCCGGAATTAAATGGAATTGAATTTTCGAGAACATTACATAAAGATATCCGGGTAATTTTTACAACGGCTTTTGATGATTATGCATTGGAAGGTTTTAAGGTAAATGCCTTGGACTATTTGTTAAAGCCATTTAATTATGAGGAGTTTTTAATTGCAGCAAATAAAGCAAAAGATTGGTATGAACTAATACAAGCCAAACGGGTAGCTGAACCAGTGGATGATTCAAATTTTATTTTTGTAAAGTCTGAATATAAACGGGTTAAAATTAATTTAAATGAAGTTCTTTATTTTGAAGGATTAAAGGATTATATAAAAATATGGTTGAAAGGAATAACAAAACCGATTCTAACCATTATGAGTCTTAAGTCTTTGGAAACGCAATTACCAAGTACAAAATTTATGAGGGTGCATCGCTCCTTTATTATAGCACTTGATAAAATTCAGGTTGTTGAAAGAGGGCAAGTGATTATGCACAATCAGGCGCATGTTAAAATTGGCGATCAGTACAAAGAAAAGTTTCAAAGCTTTATGTCAGGAAAAATGTATGATTAAATATAAACAAAACCCCATGGAAAAAATGACAGATTTAGAGTACATCAAAAATTTAGGGCAAAACATTAGAAAGATTCGTTTGGAGAAAAGAATGAATCAAGTGGATCTGGCCCTTGCATGCGATTTTAAAAAACCGAATATGCAACGCATTGAAGCAGGGAATACAAATCCTACGTTTAAAACATTGCTAAAAATTGCAAATGCATTAGAAGTGCATGTTTCCGATTTGGTAAGGTTTGAGCTGAATGCATCAGAATCCTCATCACAGCGAGGACAAATAACACAATAGATACATTAAAACAGAAAAGTTGGCGTATTGGCAATCGCAGCCGCTTCAATTGTAAATATGATAATTCCCGATTTAAATTTTTTATCATAAAAAATAAATTGTCTGTTACTCTCAATATTTTGAGAGCAAGGAAAACTAATAAGGAAGCTGGTATAATCATTTAAATCGGTGCTTTTATCATAAATAAAGGAGCTAACTGTACTTGTATCTTTACCGCAAACAAGAAAGATGTCTTTTTGCATATCGTTGTCCAGGTAATGAACACGATCATTATACTCTTGTTCAGAATTAAGATTGTAGGTAACAATATCCAGGTGTTGTGTATCTGAAGCAACTTTTATTCGGAAAGTATAATATTGCTTTGTTTCATATTCCTTTTCCTGTTGAATAAAATTCTCCGTGTTCATAGGGAAACTTTCATTATCTGTCAGTACCATATAGGCAGAAGGTTTATACTGCAAACTATATGTGTAATCCCCCACTGTTTTTTCCTGAAACAACCCGTTTTTTTTATCAAGTACAAAGCGAAAATAGATTGCAGGATCATTTGTTGCGGTAGTTCCGCAAGCTATTTGCAGCATAAAAATTATGTAAAGAATTAAAACTAAAAATGATTTAATTTTATAAGCATTCTTTAATCGGCTACGTTTGTGCATACCTTAAGGATGTTGTTTTTGAACCTTTACTTTCACAATTCCAATCGACTCTTTGAAAAGATACTAGTATGCAAAAATATTTCAAATCTTCCGAATATCTCTACGGAATTGATAAATGGTAAAATTTTGCACGTAATCGTGCATTATAACTATATTAAAGGTTGTGTTTGCGCTTAAAATTTGAGAAATTTGAAAATAGTTCTCACATTTGAGGGATAGTAACATTTGTTCAGGTAATAACAAAACATATGGAACACGATCATTCTCACGGACACCATCACCATGCTCCCAATATAAAGAGTATAAGCCGCGCTTTTGTTATTGGGATAGGGTTAAATGTGGTATTCGTTTTAATCGAGTTTATTGTTGGTTTTTATGCACATTCACTGGCATTGCTTTCTGATGCGGGTCACAATTTAAGTGATGTGGCTACGCTAGGGCTTTCCTTATTTGTATTCCAGATTTCCAAGCGAAAGGCCACTTTACGTTATACATATGGTTTCCACAGAAGTACCATTTTGGCATCATTAGTAAATGCTGTTATTTTATTAATTGCCGTGGGAAGTATTGGTTGGGAAGCCATTCAACGGTTTATTTCGCCAGTTGAAACACAAGGTACCACTATTAGCATTGTTGCGGCGATAGGTATTCTTATCAATGCAACTTCGGCCCTGCTTTTTTTCCGCGATAAAGAAAAAGATTTAAATGTGAAGGGGGCTTATTTACATTTATTATTGGATGCACTTGTTTCGGCCGGGGTCGTGGTTGCCGGACTTATCATTACCTATACACATATACAATGGATAGATCCTCTCATTAGTTTACTGATCATGGTTGTGGTTATATACAGCACATGGGGGCTGCTAAAGGAAAGCTTTAAATTATCACTTGATGCCGTACCACAATCAATACAACTGGAAGAGGTGAAAGAAGAAATACTTAAAATAAAGGGGGTAAATTCTGTGCATCATATCCATATATGGGCAATGAGTACCACAAAAAATGCAATGACTGCTCATTTAATCCTTGAAAAACATCAAGAAGAAAAGCAAATTATGGGCATCAAACATGCTGTTAAACACTCGATGGAGCACTTAAACATACAGCATGTTACATTAGAAACCGAACAGGAATTTTGCCAGGAGGAATTTTGTACAAACGAATAAATTATTTTTTTAATTTCTCCCGGAAAAATTGCACAAAATCATCAGGGAGCTATCTTCGCTTTAGGTAAACCGGGAGAAGGTGCTATTTTTACGATCATCCTTCCTGCACATCAGCATAAAATTTAACAATCTTCCTCCCTATAAATTTCTATTTTTTATTGAATTTATTCTTTAAAATTGTACTATGAAAAATAGTACGATGGAGACCGAGCGGTTAAGTTTATCTTTGTTAACACTCGATGAAACAGATTTTATGTTCGAACTGCTCAATACCCCCGAATGGATACGTTTTATTGGTGAACGAAATATTCGAACGAAAGCGGATGCAGCTGCTTACATTCAAAAAATTGCAGATAATCCAACAGCCGATTATTGGGGTGTGAAATTAAAAGATACAGCAACTCCTATAGGTGTAGTCACTTTTATGAAGCGTGATTATCTGGATCACTATGATATTGGCTACGCATTCTTACCACAATATGGAAAGAAAGGGTATGCTTATGAGGCTTCTAAGCGCTTATTTGACGAGATAAAGAATGATCATTCAACAATTCTTGCGACCGTTTTAAAAGAAAACAACAACTCTATTCAGCTGTTAGAAAAATTGGGTTTAAGATTCGATAAGGAAATAATCTTTAACAATGAGCCCTTGCAATTATATCGTATTGCTCTTCGAAAATAAATTATTGAACCGTTATTTTTTTTGTATACGTTCCAGTGCCATCATCTATTCTTACAAAATAAATCCCCGGTAGTACATTCGGTATACTTACCGTGTTGGATGAACGTTGTCTTAAAACACATTCTCCAATTACATTGTAAATCTCCAGGTATTCAATCGGATGCTTGTTTTCAAGCATTATTGTAAATGTTCCATTGGATGGATTCGGGTAAATAGTAATGGAGTTTGCTTTATTTTTAAAGTCAAGTATGCCATCCGGTTCTGTGTGAATAAAATAATGTGAGCTATCACCAACTTCTATTGTATTTTCATCAAAAAGTATAAAATTGGTTTCATCCGTTAACTGCTGCAATGAATTATAAATGTTTGAAATGGATTGAAAAGCATAGGGTTCTTCAAAAAAATACATGTAACTGATTTGGTAAATTAAATTATCATTCGAATCGTAGGTGCAATTAGATTTGCTTGCCTGTTCCCATTTCGTATTTGTTATATCCCGGATAAAATACCCGGTGGAAATCAAATTATTATTCACATAGGTGTAACTGGTACTGTCAGCTACAGAAGCATCATCATTATGCCGCAATTGATAGATCAGGTTTTTGTTTGCATCATAGGTGTATGAATAATACCCCGATAAAACCCAATTTGAATTTTTATAGGTCTCATGAGATTTTTTGGATAACAAACCGTTTGAATTGTATTCAGAAACATAACGTTGTTCTGGAACCCAGCTAGCGTTTGTCCATCTTTGGTATTCCTGTGTTAATTCATTTCCCGAATTATCATATGTAAACAATTGTTTAGCACTATTGCTCCAGCTCTTCGTTGTTGTATCCCATAATTGATTAATGGTTTCAGTAAGTTGGTTATTTGCATATTTGTTAATCGTTTGGCTGTAATTTTGTAAAATGTCGTTGTTATCCCAAAATTGTTGTAAATAAAGTGTTTTATTGTTATTTGCATCAAATGTGTGTAGGTATTTCCAGCTGTTTTTCCAGGTTTGTTGCCGTAAACTTTGAATTGTTTCTTCCAATAGATTCTTATTCGCATCGTATACCCGGTTAATGCTCTTACCGCTTAATCGCCAGATACGTGTTGAATCTGTCCTCCAGTAATAAATACTATCATATTGGGCTGAGGTTGGAGGAAAGGTATTGGTACTAATAGGAGCATGTTTTCTCGAGGATTGGGAAATGAAATTCCGCTGTGCCTTAGCAGAAAACAGGAGAATCAAAAATATAAATGTTAAAAGTAGCTTTATTTTCATGCGGCTTTAGGTTACGGAAATTTGTATGCTAAAGTTACAAACTTATTAACCATTCAAAGGCTTTTATGTTTGTGTGAAAAATAAATTTAGTTGATGGTCGGTTTTAAAATGTTAACGGTTGGATTATTGTGCTTGCAATCTAAAACGTTTGTTCCGAAAAGGCTTTTAAAGGGATCAGTTTATACTTATTCCGTTTCATCCAACTCTTTATCAAATCATCCGCATCCGGATAGTATATTGATTTTTTGATCAGGTTTTTAAAATCCTCCATGGAGTTTACTTGTTCATATTCTCCAACATATCCATAACCGGCATAACAGCCGTTTTCAATCAGAATGACAGAGCGTTCTTCGTCGTTCTTGCCTTTGTCAACCAATGCAAAGTTGGGTTGTGAATAAATATAGCGTTCTAAAATAGAAGTAATGCGTTTGTTGTAAAGTTCCACTTCTTCCTGTCCGGAGCAAATACCATTACATTTCTTTATCTGATGATTAAAGCAAACAGCTGTTTCATCTGTAAGACCGCAGTATCGTAAACACAAACTGTGATCATCTATCCAGGATTCCAGTCGCTCCCTTGCACTGAAATACGAATTGAATGATACCAAAGCAGCAGTTGCTTCTGCTACTTCAACAATTTTTAAATTGATAATTCCATCGGCATCAGTAAACCAATCAATACAATGGGTAAATTCATGTGCCTTACGCACACGATTGTAGGGTGGTTTGTGTTTTTTTATTTCTTCTGATTCCAGTAGCAATGCAATTAATTCACTGCCGGTTTTTATAAAATCAACATTGTATAAATCGTTCAGCATTTTTTTTGATTTGTATTCCTTGCTATTAAAATGACTCATGGCACGGGCATACATATTTGTGCTTTTACCAATATAAATGATGTTTCCTTCTTTATCTAAAAAATAATAAACACCACATTCCTCGGGTAATTTATTCAGGATGTATTGTTTTATTTTGTCAATGCGTCGTGTCATCAATTCATCCACACCTTTGTTTTTATATTGCGGATGCATGTTTTTTAACTGTATTAAAATATCAAACAGTTTGGCGGTAGCAACAGCATCACCTTCGGCGCGGTGGCGGGCTTCGTTTTCTATGCCTAATGAATCACACAATTTTCCTAAGCTATACGATATTTTGCCTGGTATTAACTTCCTGCTTAAACGCACGGTGCAAAGTGTTTCCCGTTTGTATTTATAACCGAGCGATGCAAACTCTTCTTTGATAAAACCATAATCAAAACCCACATTGTGTGCAATAAAAATGCGGTCCTGGGTAAGGTCAATTATTTTTCTTGCCACTTCGTGAAATTTAGGAGCATCGGCCACCATCTCATTGGTAATACCACTTAGGCTGGTATAAAACGGAGAGATGTTACACTCGGGATTGATGAGGGTGGTGAATGTTTCTGTGACAGTTAAACCATCATGCAGCACAATGCAAATTTCTGTAATGCGCCCGCGTTTGTATTCAAACTTTCCTCCGCACGTTTCTATGTCGATAATGGCAAACATTTAATTAGATATGAGATATTAGATGTGAGACATGAGATTTATGTTACTTTCTACGCTGTACCTTCCTGTTGCTTGTGGTTAAGCACTGGCACAAATTTAATGAATCTTTTCCACTCAAAAACATTAACTACCGATCATCCTTAATGTTCATTTTATATGTATAATTCCTGTAGATTTGTTTTCATCATTTATTTAATTCTCCGAAACATGAAAAAAATCACGACTCGTAATTTGTGCCTTCGTGCAGCAGCTATATTCTTTTTCTTATTTTTAATAACCAGCTGGACCGTAAGCACGGATAAAAAAGCAACTGTTAACGATAGTCAACTGGTTGCTCAAACACTTGATCAGTTTAATGAAGCAGCTGCACAGGCTGACTTTAATAAATACTTCAACTTTTTTACAGAAGATGCCATTTTTATTGGTACCGATGCCACAGAAAACTGGGTTAAAAAAGACTTTATGGCCTGGGCAAAACCCATGTTTGATAAAAAGAAAACCTGGAACTTTAAAGCAATTGAGCGACATATCTTCTTTAATAAAACCAATGATCTGGCCTGGTTTGATGAATTGCTGGACACACAAATGAAGATTTGCCGAGGTTCCGGTGTATTAATCAAACAAGGGGATCAGTGGAAGGTGCAACACTATGTACTTTCTATGACCATGCCCAATGAACAAATAAAAGCGGCGGTTAAAATAAAAGCACCGATTGAAGATGAATTGATACGCAACCTGACAGGTTTGAAGAAATAAATTGTGCTCCCATTTAAATACTTGATAAATTTTATAAAAATGAATCTGTCAGGTTTAAAGCAATTAAACTTTTTAAACCCGTCAGGTTGCTGTCCTATTTACTCATTTCAACTCTATATGATTGCAAAAATTTTATCACATTATCAATATTCAAATCCTGCGGTTTGAATTCACCAATATTTAAACTGCATACAAAACTCCAGATTTCTAATATTTCGGAATTAGCAACCGTGTATGGTTGATAAGCTGTATTATCCGAATGAAATGCAAAAGCTGCGTTTGGTTTTTTCTTTTCACGGTACAAACGTTTATATACCAACCCATCATTTTTTGTTAGTACAATATAGGTTTGCCCTTCTTTTACATCTGTTAATGATTCTACATATTTTCCTACGAGTATAGCACCTTCTTTTAATGGTGGCATGGAATCTCCTTTAATGCCAAAGGCTCTGTGCTTGCCTAAAATTTTAAACGGCAAATTCATAATCGGAAGCTCCTGTATAAACTGAGGATCCGAATAGCCGGTTAAATATCCTGCCGATGCTTTTACGGGAACCACTTCAATTACATCGTTGTTTTCTTTATCCACGCGTATCGGAAACAAAATACGGTTCTTCCCAATTTTCATCAATGCATCCGGATCGGTTTGGGACAGGTCCCCACAAATTAAAGCATCAATAGAAATTTGAAAATAACGGGATATAGCAACCAGTAATTCAATGGGCGGTTCATTACGTCCTTCTTCATATGCACCCAATCGGGAACGATTTATTTTTAAATCTTCGGCCAGTTGTTCCTGAGATATTTTTTTTAGGTCTCTTAACACCTTTATGTTTTTGGCTATTTTGCTCATTGCTATAAATTATGGCACTAATATACTACATATTGTAGTAATTTCAAAATCTGAAATGAAGGGAAATGGAAAGAACAGTTGTACATATGGATTTGGATAGTTTTTTTGTATCGGTATCCCGTTTACAAAATAGCGCCTTAAACGGAAAGCCCGTTTTGGTAGGTGGAAGCAGCGATAGAGGCGTGGTGGCTTCTTGTAGTTATGAGGCCCGGCAGTTTGGTATCCATTCGGCAATGCCCATGAAATTGGCCCGTCGATTATGTCCGGAGGCCATTATCATCCGGGGGGATTATGAAAATTACAGTAAATATTCCTCCATTGTTACCGACATGATCAGTGAGCAGGTTCCGTTGTATGAAAAATCATCCATTGATGAATTCTACCTGGATCTTTCCGGTATGGATAAATTTTTTGGATGTTATAAATGGGCAACGGAGCTGCGTCAAAAAATCCAAAAAGAAACAGGCCTCCCTATTTCTTTCGGATTGTCGGTTAATAAAACAGTATCAAAAGTTGCAACAGGCGAAGCCAAACCCAACGGACAAATGCAAATTGATTTTGGAAATGAAAAGAATTTCCTCTCTCCGCTTCCGGTTAGCAAAATTCCCATGGTAGGTGAAAAAACAGCACACTTGCTCAGAAGCATGGGCGTTGAAAAAATAAAAACCTTGCAGGAAATGCCGGTTGAATTAATGGAAAATGTATTGGGTGTAAATGGCATCAGCATTTGGAAAAAAGCAAATGGAATTGACAATACACCTGTAGAGCCTTACTCGGAGCGTAAATCCATTTCAACAGAAGAAACCTATGATGCAGATACAACAGACTTGAATAAGCTTACATCCACATTGGTAGCAATGACGGAGAAGTTGGCTTTTCAAATGCGTAGCGAAGGAAAACTAACTTCCTGTATCGCCGTTAAGATCCGCTACTCCAATTTTGATACACATACCAAAGAATCGCGCATTGCTTATACATCCTGTGATCATACATTGATAAAAAAAGTAAAAGAGTTATTTGAAAAAGTATACGAACGTCGTATGCTCATCCGGCTGGTAGGTGTGCGTTTTAGCCACCTTGTTGGAGGAGCTTATCAAATCAACATGTTCGAGGATTCGGAGCAAATGATAAAATTGTATCAAGCCATGGATCGCATGCGGCAAAAACATGGTGATGATAAAATACAACGTGCTATTTCATCCGGTTATCAGCTTCGTCAGTTTAATCCATTTAATGGAATTGTAAAATAATGTACCTGAATTGTCATACCTATTATAGTTTTAAATACGGAACCTTATCCGTTACACAATTGTTGACACAAGCACAACAGTTAAAAGTAGATGCACTTGTATTAACTGATATCAATAATACATCGGGTTGTTTGGAGTTTATTCGCGAATCAAAAAAATATGGCGTTCGCCCGATTATAGGCATTGATTTCAGGACGGGTTCCAAGCAACATTATATCGGTATTGCAAAAAATAATGAAGGTTTTTTAGAATTGAACCAACACCTGTCTGCGTATTTGTCGGAACAGCTTGCTTTTTCAACACAGGCACCGATGTTTTATAACAGCTATGTTATTTATCCCTATGGTAGCATGCACCCCAAGCAATTACGTGAACACGAATACATCGGTGTAAAAATACACGAGTTAAATAAATTGATTTTTTCGGAATGCAGATCGCATCTGCATAAACTGGTGGTATTACATCCGGTCACATTTTTAAATAAAAAAGATTTTAACGCACACCGTTTATTACGGGCTATTGATAACAACACACTGTTGAGCAAACTACCGGTATCGGAACAAACAAATGAAAATGAATTGTTTTATGAAGAAGTAAAATTATTGCAATTGTATGAAGATTATCCGCAATTGGTCATCAACACACGAAGAATAACAGATGCATGCAGCATTCAGTTTGAATTTGGAACGAGTAAAAATAAAAGTACGTTTACAGGAAGTATTGTCGAAGATCAGGAGCTCATGCGAAAAGAATGTTTTGAAGGATTGTTGTATCGCTACAATAACCCGGATCAAACGATTCGTGATCGATTGGAAAAGGAGTTGCAGGCCATTTTTAGCATGCATTTTACATCCTATTTTCTCATCAATTGGGACATGTTGAAATATGCACGCAACAAAGGTTATTTTTATGTAGGGCGTGGAAGTGGCGCCAACAGTCTTGCAGCCTATTGTTTAAAGATAACGGATGTGGATCCCATTGATCTGGATTTGTATTTTGAACGGTTTATCAATCCCTACCGAATCAATCCTCCCGATTTTGATATTGATTTCTCCTGGAAGGATCGAGATGATATTACACGTTATTTGTTTGAAAAATATGGAACGGCTCACACCGCTTTGCTTGCCACATACAATACTTTTCAATACAATTCTGTCATCCGTGAATTGGGAAAAGTATTTGGATTGCCCAAAGGAGAGATTGATGAATTGGTGGAAACAAAAAGAGCCAAACAAACGCCTGATAGCATTACGCATCTTATTTTTAAATACAGTGCATACATACAGGATTTTCCAAGTCATTTGAGCATACATGCCGGTGGCATACTCATTTCTGAAAAGCCGTTGAATTATTATACGGCTACGAGTATGCCTCCCAAAGGTTATCCCTTAACGCAATTCAGCATGATAGAGTCCGAAGGTATCGGATTGTATAAGTTTGATATTTTAAGTCAGCGTGGTTTGGGGCACATCAAAGACACAATTGAGGTTGTGAAAAAGAACAGAGGTATTGATATCGATATTCATCAGATTGCAGCATTTAAAGAAGATGAAAAAATTAAGAGCCTTTTAAGAAGCGGAAAAACAATGGGTTGTTTTTATGTGGAATCGCCGGCTATGCGAATGTTGTTAAAAAAACTGGAAACAGATTCATACCTTGGATTGGTTGCAGCAAGCTCTATCATTCGCCCGGGTGTGGCACAATCCGGAATGATGCGGGAATATATTTTGCGTCATCGTGATCCTAAGCGAAGAAATTACATTCATCCAAAGATGGAGGAGCTGATGAAGGAAACGTATGGTATTATGGTGTACCAGGAGGATGTGATAAAAGTGGCGCATAGCTTTGCAGGATTATCACTGGCGCAAGCAGATGTCATGCGAAGAGGGATGTCCGGGAAATTCAGATCAAGAGAAGAGTTTCAAAAAGCAAAAGAAGATTTTTTTAAAAACTGTAAAAATTTTGGTTACACCGATGAGCTTACAAAGGAAGTATGGCGACAAATTGAAAGCTTTGCCGGTTACTCTTTTTCAAAAGGGCATTCGGCATCGTATGCAGTAGAAAGTTATCAGAGTTTGTATTTGAAAGCCTATTATCCAAAAGAATTTATGGTAGGTGTGATCAATAATTTTGGCGGTTTTTATCGTACAGAAAATTATATTCATGAAGCAAAAATGTCGGGCGCAAACATACTGGCTCCCTGTATCAATAACAGTGAGCATCTCACGAGTATACAGCACGATGATATTTACCTGGGTTTTATTCATTTGGGTGAATTGGAAAAAAATACGATTGAACTCATGTTGATGGAACGGGGACGGAATGGATTGTTTCTTGACCTCGAAGATTTTATGAAGCGCGTGAATATATCCGTAGAACAATTACGGATATTGATTCGCATGGGAGCGTTCCGATTTACCGGTAAAACAAAAAAGGAATTGCTTTGGGAAATCCACGGGGTGTTGGGTAGCCAGAAAAAAACAAATCCGGCACATGAATTATTTGAAGTAAAAAAACGCGATTACAAATTACCCGAATTACACCACAATGTATACGATGACGCATTGGATGAAATTGAAATATTAGGTTTTCCTTTGTGTTCTCCTTTCGCATTGTTAAAAGAAAAACCAACAACAGACTTAAATGTGCAACAACTACTGGAACAGGTTGGGAAATATATAAATATTGTTGGATGTTATGTGGTGCATAAAGTAACCCGAACCATTAAAGGAGACAACATGGCTTT
>DAORKB010000092.1:0-12748 GCA_035439365.1 Bacteroidia bacterium | reverse complement strand
TATGTGTTAAACATCATAGTAAGTTTTAATATTTAGTTTAAAGAAAGCATTCATTCATCTAATATTGCTAAAAAATAAATTGCAAAATGGATAAAAAGTTAAATAAACATAGCTGGATATATACACAAAACGATGAACTACCTGCCGCACGTGCAATGCTTTATGGTGCCGGACTTAAAAAGGACGATATGTCAAAAGCGCAAATCGGAATCGGCACAACCGGTTACGAAGGCAACACCTGTAACATGCACCTGGCTCAGCTAGGTACCTGGGTGAAGCAAGGTGTTGTGGATGCTAACCTCGTTGGTTTGCAATTCGCCACAATAGGCGTGAGTGATGGTATTACCAATGGTTCTCAAGGGATGCGTTATTCACTGGTTTCACGCGAAATCATAGCCGACTCTATGGAAACCATTACAGCGGCACATTGTTACGACGGATTGGTTGCAGTTCCCGGATGTGATAAAAATATGCCAGGTGCATTAATCGCTATGCTTCGTTTAAATCGTCCATCCATCATGGTTTATGGCGGTACCATAAAAGGTGGTAACCACAACGGTCAAAAATTAAACATTGTTTCCTGTTTCGAAGCGTATGGAAAAAAAGTAAGAGGAGGGATCGATGCTGATGAATATGAACAAATTATCATGAAATCATGCCCTGGTCCTGGTGCTTGTGGCGGTATGTATACAGCCAATACCATGTCATCAGCAATTGAAATGTTGGGGATGAGTCTTCCGTACAGCTCTTCTTCACCGGCAGTGAGTGAAGCCAAAAAACAAGAATGCTTCTCCGTTGGAAACTACATGCGTTTATTGCTTGAAAAAGATATTAAACCAAAAGATATTCTTACCCGCCAGGCTTTTGAAAATGCATTGGTAATTGTTACCGTAATGGGTGGTTCTACAAATGCTGTGTTGCATTTAATCGCGATTGCAAATGCGGCCGGTATCCAATTAACATTAAAAGATTTTCAAAATGTTACCGATAGAGTTCCTGTGTTGGCCGATTTAAAGCCAAGCGGAAAATATCTAATGGAAGATCTTCATAAAATAGGTGGCACACCTGCAGTAATGAAAACATTGCTGGATGCAGGATTAATAGATGGAACACAATTGACAGTGACTGGTAAAACGGTTGCAGAAAATTTAAAAGATATTAAACCATTGGGTGCTGAACAAGATTTATTACGCCCATTGAGTAACCCTTTAAAACCAACCGGACACATTCAGATATTACATGGCAACATCGCTGAGAAGGGAGCTGTTGCAAAAATATCCGGACAAGAAGGAGAACAATTTAAAGGTGAAGCCATTGTTTTTGATTCGGAAGAAGAAATGGACGGTGGACTAAAAGCAAATAAAATTAAAGCAGGTCACGTAGTTGTGATTCGTTATGTGGGACCGAAAGGTGGACCAGGAATGCCGGAAATGTTGAAACCAACAGCCGCTATTATTGGTGCAGGTTTAGGAGACAGTGTTGCTTTAATTACCGATGGAAGATTTTCCGGAGGAACACATGGATTTGTTGTCGGACACATTTGTCCGGAAGCACAAGAAGGTGGAAACATTGCCCTGATCAAAAATGGAGATACGATTTCCATTGATGCCATCAATAATAAAATAAATGTTGAGATCAGTGATGAGGAAATGGCAAAACGTAAAAAAGAATGGAAACAACCCGACTTAAAAGTAAAAACGGGTGTACTTTATAAATACGCGAAGAATGTAAGCGAAGCAAGTACCGGGTGTTTAACCGATATATAATTTAAATTATGAAAACAGAAACGCTTAATACAACTCAAACAAAGGATGCTCAAGGTGCTGCAGCAGAACAGGCTATAACTGGCGCTGAAGCCATCATGCGTTGCTTGGTTGAAGAAGGTACAGAAACAATTTTTGGTTATCCCGGTGGTGCAATTATGCCTGTGTATGACGCATTGTACGACTACATGGATAAAATAAACCACATCCTGGTTCGTCACGAACAAGGCGCGGCGCATGCAGCTCAAGGATATGCAAGAGTATCCGGTAAGGCTGGTGTTTGCCTGGTGACTTCAGGACCTGGGGCGACGAACCTTGTTACAGGAATAGCAGATGCATTGATGGATTCAACACCAATGATCTGTATTGTCGGGCAGGTAAAAGATACCTTGTTAGGTAAAGACGCATTTCAGGAGGCAGATGTGATGAACATAACATCACCCATAACAAAATGGAACTTTCAGATAACACGTGCGGATGAAATCCCGGAAATAATGGCAAAGGCTTATTACATAGCGACAAGTGGCCGACCAGGACCTGTATTTATTGATGTCACCAAAAACGCACAACAGGATAAAATGACCAAACCGTTTGTATATAAAAAATGCAAACAGCTGTCAAACTATCACCCCCGACTTGTTCCAAAACAGGAACAGGTAAGTGAGGCTGCAAAACTAATCAACGCCGCGAAAAAGCCCTATCTGTTTGTTGGACACGGTGTACTGATTGCGAAAGCAGAAGAGGAATTGAAAACATTTGCTGAAAAATCAGGAATACCTGTAGCTTCAACATTACTTGGTTTATCTGCTTTTTCGGTTGATCATCCACTGTATGTTGGAATGTTAGGAATGCATGGTAACTATGGAAGCAATGTGCTCATCAACGAAGCTGATTTAATCATCGCATTAGGGATGCGTTTTGATGACCGTGTAACAGGCGAGCTCAGCAAGTTTGCAACAAAAGCCAAGATTGTTCACATCGATATCGATCCCGCTGAAATCAATAAAATTGTAAAAGCAGATGCACCCGTTGTAGGTGATGCAAAAGAAGCATTAAAAGCATTACTTCCGTTAATAGATAAAAAAGAACATACTGCATGGCATAATCAGTTTAAAGAATTGCATAAACTCGAGTATGAAAAAGTTATAAAGAAAGAGATACAACCACATGCAGATGGTGCCATCACCATGGGAGAAGTAATTAATATGTTATCCGAAAAAACACAAGGTACTGCTACAATCATAGCAGATGTTGGACAACATCAAATGATATCTGCAAGATATTACAATTTTGCAAAAACCGATGGATGGGTAACTTCCGGAGGTATGGGTACCATGGGCTTTGCATTACCTGCTGCCTTCGGCGTAAAAGTGGCTAAGCCAAAACGCGAAGTAATTGCGGTTATCGGAGATGGTTGTTTTCAAATGACCATACAGGAGTTAGGTACCATTGCACAAAGTAAATTACCAGTAAAAATAATTATTTTAAATAATAACTATTTGGGAATGGTAAGACAATGGCAAGAGCTTTTCTTCAACAACAGATACTCATTTGTTGAGCTTCAAAACCCTGATTTTGTTGCTATTTCAAAAGGGTTCGGAATTTTCGGAGAAAAAGTAGGGACACGTGAAGAGCTGGAAGGAGCATTGGAAAGAATGTTGGAATCGGATGTCCCTTATTTATTGGATGTAACTGTTTTAAAACAACACAATGTATTTCCTATGATCGCAACAGGATCAGGAGTAAGTGAAATGCGTTTAGAATAATAAAAAGATGAAAACACAAAGTACATTTACCATATCTGTTTTTTCGGAAAACAGAATTGGTTTACTAAATAAACTGACGGCTTTGTTTTCCCGCAGAAGACTAAACATAGAGAGTATCACCATTTCGGAAACAGAACGAAAAGGGATCTCCCGTCACACCATCACCATCCTTTCGGATAGAGCAACTGTCGAAAACCTGGTGAAACAGATCCGTAAAATTATTGAAGTATACGTTGTGTATGGATATGAAAATAAAGATCTGGTGATTTCTGAAACAGCTTTATTTAAAGTGTCTACACAAAGCCTGGAGCTGGGATCCAATTTGCATGAAGTACTTCATAAAATTGAATCGAAAATAATGATGTTGGAAGAGCAATATGTGATCGTGGAGAAAACAGGAAGCGAAGCGGATATCATGGGAGCCTATGCTGAATTGACTCCTTTTGGAATCATTGAATTTGTAAGATCCGGAAGAGTAGCATTGGAACGAAACATGAAAAGCATCACAGCATATTTACCCGAACTTGAAATAAATGTAAATTAATTAATCACTCTATAAACTAAACAAAAACAAAAAAATGGCAAAAATCAATTTTGGCGGTGTACAAGAAGATGTAATCACACGCGAAGAATTTCCACTTAGCAAAGCTAAAGAAACATTAAAAGGTGAAACAATTGCTGTAATTGGGTACGGTGTACAAGGGCCTGGACAAGCATTAAATATGAAAGATAATGGCTTTAACGTAATTGTTGGTCAACGTAAATCAAGCAAAACCTGGGAAAAAGCAAAAAAAGACGGATGGGTTGAAGGAAAAGATCTATTCGAAATTGAAGAAGCATTAAGCAAAGCAACAATCATTGCATTTTTACTTTCTGATGCCGGACAAATTGCTTTGTGGCCAACTGTAAAAAAACATTTGACGGCAGGTAAAACACTTTATTTCTCTCATGGTTTCGGTATTACCTTTAACGAACAAACAAGCATCGTTCCTCCAAAAGATGTGGATGTTATCTTGGTTGCTCCGAAAGGTAGCGGAACCAGCTTAAGAAGATTATTTGTTGAAGGAAAAGGATTGAATTCTTCTTTCGCAATCTTCCAGGATGCAACAGGTAAAGCAAGAGAAAAAGTAATCGCAATGGGTATCGGAGTTGGTTCTGGATATTTATTCGAAACAGATTTCAAAAAAGAAGTGTATTCTGACTTAACAGGAGAACGCGGAATTTTGATGGGTGCTTTAGCTGGTTTATTCGAAGCACAATATTCTGTATTAAGAAAAAAAGGTCACTCTCCATCTGAAGCATTCAATGAAACAGTTGAAGAGTTAACACAAAGCTTAATGCCATTGGTTGCAGAAAACGGAATGGATTGGATGTATGCAAATACTTCTGTAACTGCACAACGTGGTGCTTTGGATTGGAAATCAAAATTCAAAGAAGCCACTGTTCCTGTATTTGAGCAATTGTATGAAAGCGTTGCATCAGGAAAAGAAGCTGCACGAGTTATTGCAGAAGGAAGTAAAGCTGATTACCGTGAAAAACTGGAAAAAGAATTACAAGAAATCAGAGAATCTGAACTTTGGCAAGCTGGCGCAGCTGTTAGAAAATTAAGACCTAATAAATAATGATAGCAACGCAAAACGCAGTTGAAATAAAAAAAGTTGTGGATGCACAATTAAGACTAAACGGTGTCATTGAAAAGACACCGTTTACTCTTAGTTTAAATTTGTCGGAGGAATTAAATGCCTCCATCTTCTTGAAAAGAGAGGATATGCAAGTGGTACGTTCATACAAAATAAGAGGTGCTTATAACAAGATAGGCTCGCTTACCGATGCTGAAAAAAAACAAGGTGTTGTTTGTGCCAGTGCAGGTAACCATGCACAAGGTGTAGCATTCGCCTGCAACAAGCTGGGTATTCAGGGAAAAATATTTATGCCTGTTACAACGCCACAGCAAAAGGTAAAACAGGTAAAATGGTTTGGAAAATCATTCGTTGAAGTTATTCTTGTGGGTGATACATTTGATGATTCAAGTAGTGAAGCAACCCGTTATTGCACTGAAAATAACATGGTGTTTGTACATCCGTTTGATGATGAAAAAGTAATTGAAGGACAAGGCACTGTTGGATTGGAAATAATTGAACAAGCTGGTCAACCCATCGATTATGTAATTGTTCCAATTGGTGGTGGTGGTTTGGCTTCAGGCTTAGGGAGTGTTTTTAGTCAGCTTTCTCCAACAACCAAAATTATTGGAGTTCAACCCGCCGGAGCACCTTCGATGAAAAAATCGATTGAAAAAGGGGAGCGTTTGAAATTGGATCAGATTGAAAAGTTTGTAGATGGAGCAGCCGTAAAACAGCCTGGTGCATTGACATTTGAAATTTGTAAAGAAGTACTCGATGAAATTATACTGGTAGAAGAAGGTGAAATTTGCTCTACCATGTTGAAATTATACAATGAAAATGCGATCGTGGTAGAACCTGCAGGAGCCCTATCGATTGCAGCATTGAATCATATTAAAGATAAAATTGCAGGAAAAAGAGTGGTATGCATCATTAGCGGAAGCAACAATGATATTACCCGAATGGAAGAAATTAAAGAACGCTCCTTATTGTACGAAGGGCTTAAGCATTACTTTTTGATCACTTTCCCACAAAGGGCAGGTGCTTTAAAGGAGTATTTGGTAAACGTACTAAATCCAACGGATGACATCACGTATTTTCAATATGTGAAAAAAAATAGCCGCGAGAATGGGCCAGCAGTTGTTGGGATAGAGCTATTTAGCAAAGAAAACTATCATTTATTGATCGAGAAAATGAAAGCTTATAACATTCAATATGAAGAAATTAATAATAAAGTAGAATTATTTAAATAACACAGCATATTGATTTTAAAGCTATTTTGAGGTCGATTTAAAATAAGGGGAAATCCCCTGCTGAAGTAAGTATCCTCAACTGAAAAAATAGCACATGGAGAGTATTAGTATTTTTGACATTATTAAAGTAGGTATCGGGCCAAGCAGCAGCCATACCATGGGCCCCTGGAAAGCGGCCTCCTTATTTATTGACGGTCTTGAACGCAATCATGCAAAAGATAATATTACTTCGGTTAAAGTAATATTGTATGGGTCACTGGCAAAGACAGGAAAAGGGCACGGAACTGATATTGCAGCGATATTGGGTTTAAATGGAGAAGATTATAAAACCATTGACACCAAGCAAGTAAACAATATTGTTGCCCGTATCAAACAACAGAAAACGATTTTCATCAATAAGAAAGAAGTAACGTTTGATCCGGAACAAGACATAATTTTTGATTACGATACAAAGGAGTTGCCACATCCGAACCGGATCACATTTACTGCTTACGATCAAAAGAAAGTTGTTTATGAAAAATCGTATCACTCGTTAGGTGGCGGTTTCATTACCGAAGAAGGATTGACAGAGGTACATGTATTGAAACCATCGGCTCATCCTTGTCACACAGCGGCTGACTTATTGGAGAATTGCAAAAAATTAAATTTGACAATTCCACAATTGGTAAAACTCAATGAACAAAGCTGGACAAGTGAAAAAGAAGTAGTAGAAAAGTGCCTGTATTTATGGAATGAAATGCAGGATTGTATATATCGTGGTGTAACAACATCCGGAGAATTACCTGGTGGGTTGCATGTAAAGCGAAGAGGTGCTGATTTGAATGCGCAACTGTTAAAAGGCTCAACGTATTCCAATTACAAGGAATGGCTAACTTTAGTAAAAGGCACAGCAGGTAATTTTATTAATATCAACAAATGGGTGACTTGTTTTGCTTTGGCAGTAAATGAAGAAAATGCATCCTTTGGAAGAATAATAACAGCTCCTACAAATGGCGCTGCCGGCGTAATTCCAGCCGTAATTATGTATGCGTATTGTTTTCTTCCAGATGTAACAGAAAAGCAGCTGGTGGATTTTATTTTGACAGCCGGAGAAATCGGTACCTTCTATAAAAAGAAAGCAACTATCTCCGCAGCAATGGGCGGGTGCCAGGCAGAGATCGGCGTTTCATCATCCATGGCTGCAGCAGGGATAACGCAAATTATGGGTGGTACCAATGAGCAGGTGGTACAAGCTGCTGAAATTGCAATGGAACATCACCTCGGATTAACCTGTGATCCTGTTGGTGGGTTGGTGCAAATTCCATGTATTGAAAGAAATGCAATGGGAGCTATGAAAGCCGTTACTGCCGCTAATTTGGCATTGGAAAGTAATCCAAGAAATGCCAGAGTAAGCTTGGATAATGTAATTGCGACCATGTGGCAAACAGCAAAAGATATGAATGAAAAATACAAAGAGACTTCCGAAGGTGGGCTCGCTGTAAATATATCCGTCAACGTCGCGGAATGCTAGCAGGACGAAGCTTCAGCCAAAGCCTGTTAAAAATGTAAATAAAAAAACAAAACAATATAAAAAGTATGCTGGTTTTAAAATTCGGAGGAACCTCAGTTCTTAACTCTGAAAACATAAAGAAAATAATTGCAATCATAAAAGATAAGAAAGCAAAAAGTAAAAATCTAATCGTAGTTGTTTCTGCAATGGGGGGAGTTACGGATAAATTACTAACCTGTGCAAGCCTTGCCATTAAAAAAGATCAGCATTACCTGGAGATCATTAAAGAAATTGAAGAGCGTCACTTGCTTGCGATTGAAGAGTTAATTCCTATCCAGCATCATATAGAAATTAAAGGGAAAATAAAATTGCTTTTGGCAGAATTGGAAAATGTATGCAAAGGAATTTATATTCTTCAGGAGTTATCACCAAATGTAAATGCACAATTGGTGAGTTTTGGTGAGTTGCTTTCATCCAACATCATTTCACAAGCACTACATTTTGCAGGTGTTTCCAACCAATGGGTTGATGCACGTGATTTAATTACTACAGAAAATAACAATCAACCTTTAAAAGTTGATTTTGAACTTACCAATATAGCCATTGCACAAAAATTAAAAAATGTAGAGATGGCAATTCTACCAGGTTTTATTGCAAAAACAAAATCAGGACATGCAAGTACATTGGGTCGTGGCGGTTCCGATTATACCTCGGCAATTATTGCTGGTGCACTAAATGCGGACTGTCTGGAAATTTGGTCGGATGTGGAAGGTATGTATACCAGCGATCCTCGTTTGGTAGAAGGGGCATACTCCATCGATGAATTATCATACGAAGAAGCGATGGAGCTTTCGTATTTTGGAGCAAAAGTTTTGTATACACCAACGATACATCCGTTGCTTGAAAAAAATATAGCGTTACTTTTAAAGAATACGTTTAAACCGGAACACAAAGGAACACTCATTACCAACAAAGGTGGTGATTCAACTGCTGCTGTAAAAGGATTGTCATGTGTAAACAACATGGCCCTGATTACCATTACAGGTAGTGGAATGGTTGGAATTCCAGGCATCGCAGCACGTTTCTTTAACACCTTATCGGTAAGCAATGTAAACGTTTATTTTATCACGCAATCATCTTCAGAGCATACCATCACCATTGCAATAACGGATGTAGATGCTGCTCAAGCGGTTAAATCGCTGGAGACAGAGTTTGCTTATGAAATATCATTGAATAGAATCAGCCCGATTATCGTTGAGAAAAAATTATCCATTGTTGCTATCGTAGGGAGCAAAATGAAAGAGCAGGCTGGTATAAGTGGTAAAGCTTTCTCATTACTGGGTTCAAACGGTGTCAATGTAAGAGCCATAGCTCAAGGGGCTACTGAACGTAACATCTCTATTGTTGTAAACGAAGCGGATGCAAAGAAAACATTGAATGTATTGCATGAAGGATTTTTCTTATCCAATGCAAAACATTTGCATTTGTTTTTAATGGGACCAGGAAAAGTAGGGAAAGAGTTGTTGGACCAGGTGGCTTCACAAGCACAGATTCTGAAAAAGGAAAATGCAATTGATATTAAACTGATCGGAATTGCCAATAGCAGCAAAATGCATTTTAACAATGGAGGAATTACCATTGCAAACTGGCAAAAAGAGCTGAATGAAAAAGGTGAAAAATTAAATGTAAACGATTTTGTTCAGCATATTAAAAAATTAAATCTGCAAAACAGTGTTTTGGTTGATACAACTGCCTCTGAAGAAATTGCAGGTGTGTATTTGGATGCATTGAAATTGGGGATCTCTGTAGTAGCTGCAAATAAAATAGCTGCTTCATCTGCAATTAAAAATTTACAGGCAATTAAAACAGAGGCCAACAATAAAAAAGTTAAGTTTTTGTATGAAACCAATGTTGCTGCAGGATTACCGGTTTTAAAAACCATTCAGGATCTGAAAGCAAGTGGTGATAAAATTCTAAAAATAGAAGCCGTATTATCCGGAAGTTTGAACTTTATTTTTAATAATATCTCAGAAAAAGTAAAATTCTCGGATGCTGTTACACAAGCAAGGGAATTGGGCTACACAGAACCTGATCCGTTTATTGATTTAAGCGGAAAAGATGTAATGCGTAAACTATTGATATTATCACGTGAAAGTGGATATTCATTTGAAATGGATGATGTACAATCAAATCCGTTGTTACCAACTAACGAAAGCTTGTATAATTTACCCTGGGAAACATTGCTTGAAAAACTGAAAAGTTTCGATGCACATATTGAAGCAAAACGTAAAGAAGCAGTTGCAAAAGGTGGTATATTGCGCTTTATGGCACGTTTGGAAGACGGTAAAGCTTCCGTTGGAATTACTGAAGTAAGCGCAGATCACGTGGCTTACAATTTAAAAAATGCGGATAACGTGGTGTTGATCGAAACCAAACGATATAGCCCGAATCCAATGATTATAAAAGGAGCAGGTGCAGGAACGGAAGTAACCGCTGCTGGTGTATTTGGTGATATTTTAAAAATTTCAAACTTTTAATTATGAACGGAAAAAGTATAAAAGCATTTGCACCAGCTACTGTAGCAAATGTCTGTTGTGGATTTGATGTGTTGGGCTTTGCCCTTGAAAATATAGGAGATGAAGTGTGCATAAAGGAATTGGGTTCCGACAATGTTGTGATTTCAGAAATTACCGGAAGCACACAGTTATCAAAAAATGCAGATGAAAACATTGTAGGCATTATTGCCAAACAAATGTTAGCGAGGGCCGGTAATAAAAACGGACTGGAAATAAAACTGAATAAAGGCCTTGGTATAGGAAGTGGTTTGGGAAGCAGTGCAGCAAGCTCGGCAGCAATTGCATTTGCAGTCAATGAATTTTTAGGAAAACCGTTTACATCAAATCAATTAATTGAATTTGCCATGGAAGGGGAGCGTCATGCTTCTGGCACCGCACATGCCGATAATGTTGCTCCAGCATTGCTGGGAGGTTTTACGTTGGTTAAATCCTACGAACCGTTGGATGTTATTTCAGTGCCGGTGAAAGCAAAATTATTTTGCACCATTGTGCACCCTCAGGTTGAATTGAGAACATCTTTATCCAGAAATATTTTAAAACAGGAAATTTCATTAAAAGCCTCTGTAAAGCAATCAGGAAATATTGCCGGATTGATTTTAGGTTTGGTACAAGGTGATTACGATTTGATTGCAAGAAGTTTGCATGATGATATTATTGAACCACAACGCGGCAGCTTGATTCCATTGTTTTACAAAGCAAAGCAAGCAGCTATTGATGCAGGTGCATTGGGAGGAGGAATTTCCGGATCGGGACCTTCTTTGTTTGCTTTATCAAAATCTGAGGAAGATGCGGAGAAAGTAAAACTTGCTTTCGAAGCAGTGTATCATGGAACAGGAATAAATGTAAATACATTTACGTCCAAAGTGGCGCTGCAAGGTGCACAGATCGTAAAAAATCCGGAGCACTCCATGTGCTAATGGAAAATTGAATTTTCAAATTTAAACGTATGAAGTATTACAGTACCAATAATAAAAATAAAACGTATTCTTTTAAGGAAGCTTTTATAAAAGGCCTTGCAGACGATAATGGTTTGTTTGTTCCGGAAACCGTACCGCAATTACCTGCCGATTTTTTTGCAAAAATAGATACATTAACATTGCCTCAAATTGCAGTTGAAGTATTAACACCATTTGTGTCTGAAGATTTAACTGCTGCTGAAATAAAAAGTATTTGTGAAGCTACATTTACATTTGAAATTCCTGTGGTGAATGTGCAGAGCAATATTTATTCGTTTGAATTGTTTCATGGACCTACTGCTGCCTTTAAAGATGTTGGTGCCCGTTTTCTTGCAAACTGTTTTGCAGTTTTAGGAGATAAACAAAAAAAATCATTGCTCCTGGTTGCTACTTCCGGTGATACAGGAAGTGCTGTTGCCAATGCTTTCTTTGGAATAAAAAACGTAGATGCTGTTATCTTGTATCCGCACAATAAAGTGAGCCCAATGCAGGAAAAACAATTTGCATCCTTGGGTGAAAATATTTCTGCATTTGCTGTTGATGGTACTTTTGACGACTGTCAACGTTTAGTAAAGCAGGCTTTCCTGGATGATGATTTGAAAAAAGTTGTTTCATTATCTTCAGCAAATTCGATCAATATTGCCCGCTGGTTGCCACAATCGGTTTATTATTTTTACGCATATGCACAATTGAAAAAACAATTTGGTAATGCGTTGAAACCAATTGTAATGTCAGTACCTACAGGTAATCTTGGGAATTTATCAGCAGGATTGCTCGCCAAAAAAATGGGGCTTCCGATTAGCTATTTTATTTGCGCAACAAATAACAACAACACCATTCCCGAATATTTAAAAACAAGCAAATTCACTCCGAAACCTTCTGTACAAACCATATCCAATGCAATGGATGTTGGTAATCCAAGCAATCATCCACGGATGTTGTATTTGTACAACAATTCATATGATGCCATTACAAAAGACGTTACAGGTATTTATTATGACGACACGCTAACGAAGGACGCATTGATCTATGTAAACAATGAGAAAAACTACTTGATGGATCCTCATGGTACAGTTGGTTATCTGGCGTTAAAGGGAATACTTTCCGAAAACGAAATTGGTGTGTTTTTGGAAACAGCACATCCTGCAAAATTTGCGGAAGTGGTGGAACCGTTAATTAAAAAGCCAGTTGCGCTTCCGGAGTCGCTAAAGAAATTTGAAAACAGAACCGTTAACTCACAACGCGTAAGCAATGATTATGAAGCATTCAAAAAAAAATTGGTTGCGGAGTATGTAACGACGGCGCAGTCTTTACTTATCAAAACTT
>DAORKB010000091.1:0-12758 GCA_035439365.1 Bacteroidia bacterium | reverse complement strand
GAAAAAAGGATTTCAGTCCGACCTTACTCGATTTTGGCCCTGTACGTTTTTATATTGCCCGACATTTTGGGTTTTGTTATGGAGTTGAACATGCTATTGAAACTGCTTACAAAGCGATTAGTGAAAATCATGATCGTCGTATTTTTTTGTTAAGTCAAATGATACACAACCCTGAAGTAAACAATGACTTGATCATGCGTGGTGTAAAATTTCTGATGGATACCTCTGGAAATTCATTGATCCCATTTTCGGAATTAAAAGCGTCTGATATTGTTATCATCCCTGCTTTCGGAACCACCTTGAAAATTGAAGAAGAATTAAACAAGATCGGAATAGAAGTAAGAAAATATGATACTACCTGCCCCTTCGTTGAACGTGTTTGGAAAAAATCTGAAAAACTGGGTGAAGAAAATTACACCATTATCATTCACGGTAAATTTAATCACGAAGAAACACGTGCCACTTTCTCCAGAAGTGAAAAAGCTGCACCTTCCATTATTGTAAAGGATTTGAAAGAAGCACATAGCCTGGGAGAATTTATTTTGGGAAACATTTCCAAAGAAGAATTTGAAAAGGCTTACAAGGATCAATATTCACCGGGTTTTGACCCACAAAAGCATTTACTGAGGGTTGGTGTGATTAATCAAACAACCATGCTTGCCAGCGAAACACAGGAAATTGCTGATTACTTCAAGAATACGATGATCAAAAAGTATGGTGCGGAAAATTTAAAAGAACATTTTTCAGATACACGTGATACACTGTGTTACGCAACCAATGAAAATCAGGAAGCAACTTATGGATTACTTCAAAAAAATGCTGATTTGGCCATTGTTGTAGGCGGGTATAACAGCTCAAACACATCGCATATTGTTGAACTTTGTGAAAAGAAGTTACCAACCTATTTTATCTCTTCAGCAAAAGAAATTGACTCTAAAGAGCACATCAATTATTTTGATATTAACATTCACAAACGTGTATCGCATTCAGATTATCTGCCTAAAAAAAATACCATAGATATTATTCTTACAAGCGGTGCCTCCTGCCCAGATTCTGTAATTGATGAAGTGCTTCAAAAAATTATTTCTTTTTATCCTGATGCTAGAGGTATACATGAAGTGGTAAATGAATTGACGAATCAGCAATAATGATCTCAACGTTTATGATAACCGAAAGTAGTACCGTGAAAAAATTAATGGTTTTCATCCCATTATTTATACAACTATCTGTTATTGCTCAAAAAAACTGCACCATGCAAAATCAAACCTTTAAAGCTGGTGAAGTATTTACTTATAAAATAAATTATAACTGGGGTGCTATTTGGGTTGCAGCCGGAGAAGCCAGCTTCAGCGCAGAACTTACACAAGTAAATAACCGACCCGTTTATCATTTTATTGGAAACGGAAGCACTTATCCCAAATATGATTTTTTATATAAAGTTCGCGACAAATATGAATCGTATGCAGATACGTTTTCATTAAAACCATTGCGCTTTATCCGGGAAGCAAATGAAGGTGGCTCTTATACGTTTGATGATTATGTTTTTAGTTCGCATAAAAATAAAGTATATACCAATTCCAGAAGAAATAAAAAACCGGGAACCTTTGATTCAATAACAATAACAGCATGTACAAATGATGTATTAACAGCTATTTATTACACGCGATGCCTGGATTTTTCTAAATATAAAATAAATGATACCATCCCAATTACTTTTGTGCTGGATGGTGAAGTTTTTCCATCTTATGTTCGTTACATTGGTAAAGAAATTATTAAATCGGAGTTACTGGGTCAGGTCAGGTGCATTAAATTCAGACCCAAACTTATTGAAGGAACCTTATTTAAAGGTGGAGAAGAAATGGTGGTTTGGGTAACCGATGATGAAAACAAAATGCCCGTATACGTTGAAACCCCAATACTTATAGGAACCATAAAGGTGAACTTACTTAAATATACCGGATTAAGGAATAAACTGGATTGCATAGTTACAAAATAATCTTTATTTTCAATCTAAATTTTAGCTCTTCTAACAAATGGAAAACAAAAACGACTTAAAAAAATATTTTGATACGACACAGTATGTAACAACCATTGTTGGTGAAAAACAAACTGTTGAAGTAGCAGAAGATAAAATTACAAGCCTTATTTCATTGTTAACAGATCCTTCTAACAAAGATGTAAAGGAGGAGGCGCTTATTACTTTAAAAAAGGAAAAAGCCGGTGAAGTTTTGCTACAGGCAATTGCGAGCCCCAAATCATTACCCAGCAGACATCTTTTAGTTGCAGCTTGCTGGGAATGCGAAATAAATTTCAGTAAATATCTTCCCTTTTTTATTCTTCTTGCATTGGATACCAACTATCTGATTTCTTTGGAAGCAATAACAACCATTGAAAACATGGAAGGTCCCTTTGTTGAAAAAGATGTAAAAGAAGCTATTCAAAAAGTAAAAACAGAGCAAAAGAAAATCTCATCTGAAAGAGCAGTTCTGTTAAATGACCTGATCATGACGCTTGAAGGGTTTGTTACGGTGCAGTCGGAGTAATGGAATTTAAATGATATCAAAATAAAAAACCCAACAGGTTTTAAAAACCTGTTGGGTTGCTGGGTGTTAAAAAAATTATTTCTTATAGTACTTCATTGCTGTTGGCAGATACGCTTTTATATCTGCAATACGAGTAGCATCACTTGGGTGGGTACTTAATAATTCCAATGGTGCCTTACCTCCTCCAGCTTGTGACATACGTTGCCAAAAAGCTACTGCTTCAGAAGGATCATATCCCGCCATGGCCATAAATACCAGCCCCATTTTATCGGCCTCACTTTCATGTGTACGTGAATATTTCAATATTCCTAACTGTGAACCGATACCATATGATTGTAATAAAAGGTTTTGTGTAAGTGCTGGTTTCTGAGCAAGCGCCACTTGCAATGCAACTCCGCCCGCCTGTACGATCAAGCCTTGACTCATGCGCTCATTACCGTGTCTGGCAACTGCGTGTGCGATCTCGTGCCCCATTACACAAGCCAATGCTGTTTCTGTTTGAGTAACGGGTAATAAACCCGAATACACAACCACTTTACCTCCCGACATGCACCATGCATTTACTTCTGTATTATTTACCAGATTAAATTCCCATTTATAACCTTGTAATCTTGAGCTAAGTCCCTTCTCTTTCATGAACGTTTCTACCGCCTGAGAAACTTTAATCCCAACACGTTTTACCATTTGTGCATTCGCATCCGAATCGGCAACCGGTGGATTTTTACTTAAAAAATCTTTATAACTTGTTAAGCTTAAACTAATCATTTCTGATTCCGGAAGAAGACTCATTTGATTTCTTCCCGTAATAGGAACTTTCTGACAAGCAACAATACTCACCATTAATGCTAAAATTACAATGCCTTTTTTCATGTTTACATTTTTTTTCAACCTCATATCAATCTTGGTGCCCGATTTTTTATATAATTTCTGCTGTTAATTCCCTTTCCAATAAAGCTGTACACATGGGTTCCAGGTCTTCATAGGTTCCTTTCTTTACAGAGCATTTGCCCTTATAATGAACCAGGTAGGTACATTGTTCAGCTTGAATTGGATCATGCTTACAAACTTTTATCAATGCTGTAATTACAAAATCAAATGTATTTACATCATCATTGTATAAGATGATCTGATGATCACCAACCGCATTATCTTCTGGCTCAAGGAGAAGTTCCGATTCGGTATCAATATGATGCTCTTCTTTATTATAGTTCCAGGTTTCCATGTGGTAATTGGATTCGTATTTTAATTTTTATTTGTTGCTTATTATTTTTTGTGCTTCTTCAACGCTAATCTTTTTACCATCCGAATATGCCACCACAAACGCATCTGTAAGCCCTTCAGCCGCTACCTCTTGCCTTGATTTATCAGCTTCTTCATACGTTGCGTATTTACCCACCGTATAAATCGTCAAACCACTTTCATCCTTATAATTCTTTATTCCTTTTTTTGAAATTTTTAAAAACTTATTGGCAATTTCCAGTGGTACCTCTTCTTTGAATGCACCGATTTGTACTTTAAACACAACACCTTGTTCAACCTCTGCAGGTGCTTGGGGAACAACAGGAGTTGTAAGTGTTGGCTTTACCTCAGCAGGCTTCTCATTTGTTTTTTCAGGTTCTGTGGTGGTTGATGGAGTTATTGTTACATCATTTTTAACTGAAGGTGTTACAACATTTCTTGTTGATGTATTTTGTTGAGTAGAACCAGCTTTAAAAGTTGGAAGTCTATTCAGATTAGGTGCATTTGAAATTGGCGTAATACCTTGAGCAGAAAGCGTGGCAGCATCTGCCATAGAAATACGCTTGCCATTATAGTAAATCGTTACAAATGCATCCTGTAATCCACCACCAATAGCAACCTTTTTTGCCTCTGAAGCAAGCGGTATGGAATTATAAATACCGACATTATACCGAATCAGATTATTACTTGTCTTCTCTGTATATAAAGGTTCTATATTATTCAATTCGGCTCCTCCAATAGGGTTTGAATAAACCCCCACCTGAACGGTGTAAAACAATCCTTCTACCGTCGTTACATCTGTTGAAACAGCTGGTTCTACGGGAACTACCGGTGTTGTTATATTTGTTTTTGAAGTTTCAGTTGCAGAAGGTTGAACAGGTGTTTCTGTTTTAGGATTAGCAATTGCAATCGTTGCGTCTGTTCCGCAAGGCGGAGGAATACGTTTACCATCCATAAACGCAATAACAAATGCATCCGGAAACCCAAGTGTTCTTATCTCAGCTTTGGCTTTATCAGCTGTCTCGCAACTTAAAAATAATCCTGCGGAATAACGGATAAACCCTTGTGGTGTGGTTTGACCGAGTACTGGAGCTATTCCTTTAAATAAATCTTGTGGAATCGCATTTTTAAATGCTCCCATTTGAACTTTAAATATTAAACCCACAGGTAGTTGCTCATCAATGGGTATTGGATTAGCTTCAGAGTATATGGATTTATTTCTCTTTTCAAACAGCTCTTTTGATGCCTTAAGTCCAGGTTTTAAGTTACTGCCATTTTTTGTTGTCGTATTTTTCTTCGTATTTCCAGAAGCAACAGGTTGAGTCGTTTCATTGCCAACAGGTGTAATTTTATCTGCTGCTGGAATTGTCGAAATTATTTTCTCGTTCACTACAGGTGTAGTTTCATTTTTTATATTGTCTGATACCGTAGCAGGAGTATCCGACGTGGTTGGTTTATCTGTTGTTGTCGTGTTATCCGTCGATGTTGTATTATCTTTTGTTGTTGTGTTATCTGTTGTTGTTGTGTTATCTGTTGTGATTGGTTTATCCGAAACCGTTTGATTATCAGTAATGGATTTTTCAGTTGAGGGTTGTTCTGTATTAGTTGTATTCTCGGGTTTCTGAGTAGCATCCGCTGGGGTTGTATTGTCGTTGGTTTTGGATTTATTTATAACAGCCAAATCCGTAACCGACATTGGCTTAGCAACAAATTTTGGGTTGTTCTTTTTATAGATTGCAATCGCATTGTTTTGTTTTTGTAAAGCAATCTGTTCATTTTTATACGCATCATCCAATGCTGTTTGCTTCGCAAAATTTGTCTCAAATGTTGCAGCTGCCTTTCTTGAATTCTGTGCTTTTTCAAAATACAATTTTGCATCATCGTTCATTAAATCTGCAACCGTTGTTTGATCGTTTAAAGCGCCACCAGAATTTGCATATTGATCAATTACATGTTGATTATTTCTGTACTCCGCAACATTAGCTGTACCTTGCAGTTGAGAAGCTTCCATTTTCTTTGATTCTGCAGATCGTTGCATATCATCTGCCTTTGTAAACATGGTGTTCTTTTCTGTTACATCATTTTGTAATAACGCCTGTTCTTTTAATGCTTTTGATTCAGCTAACATGCTTTCCGCCTCTTTATCCAAAGCGGAAGCTTTTTCTAAATTATCTTTTGCGATGGGATTTGCATAAGTAAATTCTGTGGGTATATCAACAATCGGCTTCGTTACAGGTGTAGTTGGCTCGGTCTCTGAAGGTGTGGTCGTTTCTATCTCAGGTTTTGCAGGTGTTTCTGTTCCGCTTATACCTTTAAGAGCTAAAATTTTGGTACTTGCATCATCAGCTATTTTTTGTTTGATGGCTTTGTTTTTTTCCATCACTTCAATATCATGCGTTAGCTCTTGTTGTTTTACGGCATCCGTTTCTAAACTTAAATCTGTTTTTTTAGCATTTACTGCAAGTGTCATTGAGTTCACATAATCATTCGCTGCTTTAAATTTTCTTGATTCTTTTTCTTCTTCCGTACCAGCTTGCTCTGCTGCTGTTATTTCCTGAGTGTATGCATTTTCAAATGTTGCCACTTGCTGTGTTGCATCGGCTGTGATTGTTACGCCCGGATCTGCAGTTGATGTGGGTTGTTCTGTTGTTACCGGATTGGTTGCTACCGTTTTATCATCCACCGGCTTTACATTCGGATCATTACCTGTATTTACAGCAACAGGTGTTTCTTGTTTTAATTTTTCAACTGTTGCCTGTGCTTCCTTCTGATATTGTTCTTTATCACTTAATTTCTTTTCAAGCGATGCAATTGTTGTTGTCAGCTCAGTCTTTTTTGATGCGTCCGGTTCGGTTTCTAACTCTTTTTTCTTTGCATCAATGGTGTTCCGTATCGCAGCGGTCCAATTTTCATACACCTCCACTTTCTTTGCTTCTTTTTGAGTCGGGTCGGAAATGATCTCTGCGGAAATCAGTTCTTCTTCAAATTTTTTGTCTTCAGCCGCAATCGCTACATCTGTCAGAGGCGTTGTTGGAACAGCTGTTTCCGTTCCGGAAGGATCCTTTTTGTCTGCTGTTACAACTGGTTTATCTGAGGTGTTATTTGCTGTTTCTGTTTTAGTTGATTCGCTGGTTGATGGTGTTACTGATGTGGTTTCTCCTGTTTTTGTAGTGCTTGTTGGTGTTGTTGTTGAAATTGGTTTTATGGAAGCCAGTGAGTTGTCTGAACTTTTCAGCTCATTGACCTGCTGCTCCAGTTTTGCTTTATCAATTGCAGCAACTGTAACAGCCATATTTTCGTTGTTCTCTGTTTTGGCTTTATCTACAACACTATTAAATAATTCAATCTGATTATTTACACCATCATAATCTTTTTGAAGCTGGCTCACTTTTATTTCATTCGCAGCCAACTCTTTTTTTCCAGTAACGATATCTTCTTTCAGAACCTGTGCCTGATCCTGCATCCCTTTTTTAATGTTGTCATTTTTCTCTTTCTCAGCCTCTGCTTCTATTGAAACGATGGCTGCTTCATTGTCGGTAATTTCCTGTTTTATATCAGCAGAAGTTTGAATGGCTTTATCCAACTCTTTCTTTTTATTTTCTGCATCAAACTTTAAGCTGGTTGAAATAGTTGTACTTGCATCATTTTTCTGACTGAGTTCTTCTAACTTTTTTTGTTGTGCATCCAGTTTAGCTAATGCTTCTGTTGGCGTTTTTGATTTTACAGCTGCTTCCAGATCCTTTGCATATTGAAGCGAAAGGTCTGCTTCTTTTTTCTTTTCATCAGCTTTCATTTCCAAAGCTTTGGCAACATTGAAGGAAGAAACTGTTAGTTGATTCATGTTCGCTACTTCCTTATTGATCTCGCTCACTCTATTCATTGCTGCTTCTTTTTGGGCATTATCGGTAATACCGGCAGCATCGGAAGCAAGTTTAGCGGCTTCGTTTGATTTATTTCTGGATTCTTCGTTTTTCTGATTTGCAATTACCAATGCAATATCGGCTTGCTCTTTTAATTCTTTTGCTTCTTTTTCGGCATCTTTCGCATCTGTATACGCTATTTTTACAATTTCATCGTTTGATAAATTAGCGGGTTTAGTGGTAGGATTTGTTGAAGACGGTTTGTTCGTACCTGTTTGAGTACCCAATGCAATTCTTTTATTTTCTGCAGCGGTTATTTCATTTACGTTCACTTCCATTTTCGACTTCTCCTTGATGAGCTTAATTGCAGCCAGGTAATTTTCATCAGCAGACTGGTCTGCGGGTTGATCGAAGAAATTTTTTATCGCTAATTTTCCATCATCTCCGTAACTAATTTCTTGCTTTAAAGGTGCCAATGCTGTTTGTGACGGGAGCGTTATAATTTCCGATTGCGTTGAAAAACCAGGAGCTTCCACCGTATACATTACTTTTCCACCGCCTAAAGGCAGGTTTAGTGTAAAATCCCCGCTTTGTGGATTCGTATTAAAAATTCCAAGTATGGTATTATCACTCATATCTTTGATGGTGATCTTTACATTCATATTTTGATCCTGGCTCTTTTTAATTACCGTTCCTTTTACAAGCGTTGCATCAACCGGTTTACGATCAACATTGATATGATAAACGGCTGTTTTGCCTGTAGCACTTGAACGGGCCGAAGAGAAATAAGCTTCCTTTTCATCTGCATTGGTGATATATAAAATATCATCATCGGGTGAGTTTATTGGAAAATCAAGGTTTACAGGTTTGTTCCAGGTATTGGTCAGTTCATTCAATGTTGTTTTAAAAATATCATAACCTCCCATAGAGTTGTGTCCCTTGGAACAAAAATACAACACCTTTCCATTGGGATGAAGAAATGGATAATCCTCATCATACTCTGTATTTACAGGATATCCAAGCGTTTGAGGTTTACTAAGTTCACCGTTTGGTAGTTTACGAACCAAATAAATATCTTTTCCGTTGGAAGCGTCTTCACCATAACTTGCAAAATAAATTTGATTATTATCGGATGAAAAATAGATAATGGATGATTCTTTTTTCTTTTTATCAATAGCCGTTTTAAATGTGTCTTCATCTGGCTTTGAAAGCAGTTTCCCACCAATAGCAGTAATATCATAGGAACGATAAAAATCGGCGCGACTCATCTCCTTTTTATCAATAACCATTAAGTCGCTGATGTTACGCAACAATTGTTTACCATTCTTACACATTTCAATTTGTCGTGCCACCTGTAATTTTTCGGCTTTAGGACCTGAGGCTATTTTTTCATAAGCATGATATTGCTTAATCGCATCATCAAAACGATAATTCAAATGATAGGCTTTTGCTAAATAAAAGAATACTTCTTTTTCGACCTCTGCCGATCTGGATGCCAGTTCAAGAAATGGGATTGGTTTTTCTTTGTCTTCACTGGCATATAACATACAAACACCCAGGCGGTAATTATAATTAGGATCTTTGTTGTATAAACTGGCTAATTGGGCATACAATGGATAAGCTTCCTCAAATTGATCGTCATCAAACAATTTGGCGGCCTGAGCCTTCAACTCCTCCTCAGAACCGAATGTCTGAGCAGTTAGCTTAACTACAGCTATTAGGGATAGGAATAAGAAAACAAACCTCAACCGTTTTTTCATATAATAAATCCGCATACTGCGAATAAATTAAATTAGTACATCACTACTAATTTACTGTTTTACAAAACATTATTACGCTCACTAATCCACAAGCAAATTTAAGTTTTTTAAGACAGATAAATATACACATCTTTCTCTTATGACAACAAAGAAATATTTCTTTTAAATTAACGTTTAAAAAACGCTTAAACCTATATTTGTAACATGATACTTAAAACAAAGCCTTTTTTTTTCTTTACCATTCTCTTTTCAATCATCCTTGTTTCGGCTTGTAAAAAAGACAAATTTTTAACCGGTGATTCTTCCCTGGAGTTTTCTACCGATACATTGACGTTTGATACAGTGTTCCGCTATGCGGGTTCAACCACGCTCTCTTTCAAGCTATATAACAGAGATAAACAACCACTCCGGATTTCAACCGTGCGTCTTGCTGGTGGTAAATCATCACCATTTCGCATCAATCTGGATGGTATTTCAAATGTCGAATTTTCGGATGTAGAGGTTCCGGGTAAAGACAGCCTCTTTATTTTTGTTCAGGTAAATGTTAATCCTAGCCAAAGCAATCCTTTACTAATAAAGGATTCTGTTGAATTTGTAACAGAAGGGAATATTAAAAATGTAAAACTGGTTGCTATCGGACAAGATGTTTATTTGCATAAACCAGATCATTTTCCAACAAATGGATTGCCTGCCTATTCAATTATGGGTAAAGAAAATACAGATACCATTCTACCCAATGACAAACCCCATTTATTTTTTGGTTATACTGTAATTGACTCTAATTGCAAGCTAACAATAAAAGGAGGCACGCGTTTATATTTTCACAACGATGCTGTATTATGGGTGTATGACAAAGGAACATTGATTGTAAAAGGAGATTATAAAAATGAAGTAACATTTCAGGGGGATCGCTTAGAGTCATATTACAAAGATATTCCAGGGCAATGGGGTAAGATATGGTTTTCCAGAGGTAGTATCAATAATCGTATTGACTGGGCCATTATTAAAAATGGAAGCATCGGTGTGCAGGTGGATACGGTTGTTACACCGGTTGCTCCTACCGTTCAAATCACCAACACAATTATCAGGAACATGTCAGGAATGGCTATTTTAGGACAAGGTAGTCGAATCTGGGGCTCTAATTGTGTATTTGCCAATTGCGGAAGATTTGTTGCAGCCTTAGCCATAGGCGGATCATACAAATTTGAACACTGTACATTTGCCAACTATTGGTCAGGCAGCACCGCCCGGACAACCCCATTATTACTCCTGAACAATTATTATGTAAGCGCCTCCAATCAATACGTTATTCGAAAACTAGATAGTGCTTATTTCGGAAATTGTATATTAACCGGTGACATTGAAGAGGAAATTGGAATGGACTCATCGGTTTTTGGAGGAAAATTTTCGTATAAATTTGAGAATTGTATTACCAAAACAGTACGATCGGTTTCAAATACTACGCATTATAAAAATGTTTACAACAACGCAGGCCCTGATTTTAAAAACACCTATGAAAACGATTATCATTTAAATGCTTCATCAGCTGCAATAAATAAAGGGTATATCAACTCCCTGAACAAGGATCTCGAAAACAAAGACAGGCCTAATCCAGCCGGTACATTTCCGGATTTAGGAGCATATGAATATTATCCTTAACGGGGTTAAATAAAGCGGATGCTTTCTCGTCTCATTCGTTTGTGCTTACCGAATGCTCCACGGTATTGAAGCATAAATTCGAAGCCACCAACTGTTTTAGAGGCAGGGGTTAATTTTGATATGTTTACATCGTAAGCAAAACCGAATGTAAAATTGCTGTAGTCAAATCTAAATGTAACATATGCCGCATCACGTAAACGGTAAAAAGCTCCAACGTATAGAGCTTTGTAATTGCGGTAGCCGGTATAACGAGATGCCTGGCCCAATACAAATTTCACATTAAAACCTCCATTAACCAGTAAGCTGGTACCTTGACGTGCCGCCATCACACTGGGTAATATTTCAACAGCACCTCTATCATTCGGTTTGAATGCTGCGTTCCATTGTACACCCAGTTTTGGCAACAAGCGGTCGTTACCACTGTTAATAGAAATATTAGGTGATAAAAAATGATGGTAAGAAATTCCCAGTGCACTTCGAAATAAGCGTTCTGAAGTCAAGTTCCAGACAAACCCGGTTGACATGTCTATGAAACCTGTTCCACCTCCACCATACGATTCGTTCCATGCTCCGCCAGGATTATAGGTAGCGGTAACAGGATCGTAATTGGAATCCCAGGTTAATTTTGACGTGTTTGCTGTAATCATTGAATACCCAATTTCGTATCCGATGGTGATGTCATTATCGCTTCGTCTTCCCCCCAGGTATTTGGTGAATGAACCCAATGCATTGAACGAATTGGTCATGTAGTTAATGTCGCCCTGGCCATCATTATTGATGTTTAAACCAATAGCAAAAAAATCATCATCGTGCATACGCTGTCTGAAAATCGGAGCATCAACACTCAATGATATTGTTTTATAGGGCGTAGCTACTGTTAACCATTGCATTCGATACATGGTGTATGCGCGCAGATCACCATTAAATAATCCGGTATTTGCAGGATTGGTCGTTAACGGAGCATTGTAAAATTGGGAAAAATGAAGATCCTGTGCCATCAATGACCCATTGATGACAATGTAACCTAATAGAATTATTTTTTTGATCTTACTTACCATACCTTATCTACCCGTGTTAACGCTTCTGTGATTTATTTTAAAATGGTTATGTTACCTGATTCTTTCTTTACGTCGCCATTGCAAAAATAAATCTCCAACCGATATACAAAAACATTACTATTCATAGGAAGCCCTAAATACGTACCATCCCAACCTTTTTCTATTTCATGTGTTTCAAAAACCTTTTCCCCAATTCTGTCAAAAATCATAAACGTAATATGATCAATCCCTCTTCCATGCACCTGCACCACATCGTTCACTCCGTCACCATTGGGTGTAAGTGCCGTAGCCAAAAAATAAGAGTTAATTTCCGTTACTTCTACAAGAGCTGTATCCTTGCCAATACAACCTATGGGGCTCCTGTAGGTAACAACATAGGCCATTGTACGTGGTGGTGTGACACCTGTGCTAGGACAAGTTTCACAATCAATTTTCCCATCACCGGATCCGATTATACTCCATTCATAGGTACCATCTGTAGGGGTGGCAGTCAATATGGTTGTTTCACAGGAAAATATATCCAGGTCACCGGAAATATCTACTTTAACAGGCTTCCCAACGGTAACATAACCATAAGCTGTATCCGTACAGGATCTGTTTTCACTAAATCCAATTACACTGTAAATCGTGTTTTGTGTA
>DAORKB010000090.1:0-12849 GCA_035439365.1 Bacteroidia bacterium | reverse complement strand
AACTCGCTATTAACTCTGACTTTACGTACGATGGGAAAATTGAAATTGAAATCCCCGGAGCGAGAAAAAATGGGCTTCCCCTTAAACAAACATTAAATATGGATTATAGCGGAACAGTTCCTGTTATTGTTAATTCCATTATTGATTTGAATGGTTATCACTTTGATATGACCAACGGTAGCACTGCTTATAATCAATTTATAGTAAATTATAAATTAACACTAACAAGCACAGGCAGCGAGCCTGCTCCTACCACATCCAATCATGTTGTTCTCTCAGGCGAATTTAAAAATCTAAAATTTGATAAAATTTTTGGAGATTTAGGACAATTACCTCTTTCTTTAGATAAAGATACTGTTGATATTGGTGTTTTTAAAAATGCAATCGGTAGTGGTGTCATTTCCTTAGCCGATCCAAGGTTAACAATGGTTATCTCCAATTCGTACGGTATTCCGATTGATGCCAGAATTGCAGAACTAAATGCGTATACGCCGGGCTTCATTCCTTTCCCGGTTACTGGCTTTCCTACTCCTCTTCCATTGTATAGCCCTGATAAGAATCAAATTGGGCAAACATTAACCGGTTCATTTACCTTAAACAGTACCAATAGCAACCTCTCAACAATCATTAAAAAAGTACCTCAAAGTTTTATTTATAAAATTGATTCGAAAACAAACCCAAATGGGGCAACGCATTCCAATTTTATTTTGGATTCGAGCCGGTTTAAAGTAGATATGAAAGTAGAATTGCCTTTATATGGCACAGCCAAAGACTTCTTATTGATTGATACGGCTGAGTTTAAGATGGAAGAAAATTTTACCGATCAAGTGGAGTCGGCAACCATCCGAACATTTAATTCGAATGGGTTCCCGATGGATGTAGCCATGCAAGTGTATTTTGTAGATAGCACCTACAAAAAACTTGATTCGCTTGTTCAACCGTATCAATTGATTTTGCGATCTGCAACTGTTAATCCAATAACAGGGAAAGTGACCAACCCAAATGATAAAATATATGATGTTGTATTGACGCAGGCACGCGTAAAGAATCTAAAAACTGCAAAATATCTTTTAGTGAAAGCGAATGCCACAACAACAAGCGGAGGCAATACAAATGTTAAAATATACTCCAATTATAAAATAGATCTAAAGCTTGGGATACAAGCAAATATTAAACAGAAATTTTAGTTGCACCCTAATCGTATTTTACAATTAATTTATATGAAAGAACGAATTTATTTACTTTGCCTGTTAACAGGACTATTTATTACGAATCATTCCATCGGACAAAATTTTACGCTGTACAATATGAATGTTGTACCACAACGTACCTATTTAAACCCTGCATTAATACCCCAAGGCAGTAAAATATATGTTGGACTTCCAGCTCTATCATCAGAACAGTTAAGCATACGAAACAGTGGATTTAAATATTCTGATGTTATCAGACATGGTGATGATGATTCTTTGCACATTGATGTAGACAATATGTTGAGCAAATTGTCTGCAAACAACTATTTAAGTGTTAACTATTACCCTGATATCCTTTCATTTGGAATTGTTGCAGATAAAAACTTTTTCAGCTTCAATGTAACAGAGAAAATTGATGTTCGTTTTCGTTATCCAAAAGCCTTTATGGAGTTTTTATGGAAAGGAAACGGTGCCTACCTGGACAAAGAAATGAAATTTGATTTTGGATTGGACTTTTCACATTATCGCGAATATGGGTTAGGATTTGCCAGAGAAATAAATGATAAATTATCGGTTGGAGCTAAAGTGAAATACCTGTATGGAATGGAGAATTTCAATATCAAACGTTCTGATATTTCAATTCAAACAGCTTCTGAAGATTATGCGATCACAGCGAAAGCAAACATTGAAATAAACTCTTCCGGAATTATAAGTGATTCCACTTCCCCTGAATTTAATGCATCTCAATATGCTTTCAGTAAAAAAAACAGTGGTTTTGGTATTGATCTGGGAGCAACCTATAAGGCTACTGAAAAGTTTACAATATCTGCAAGTGTCATCGATCTTGGCTTTATTAACTGGAAAGACAATCCAACCAATTACGTGAGCCATGATCAAAATGCAAAATTTACTTACAAAGGTTTTGAACTCAATCAGCTTATAAACGGTGATTCATCCAGTACGAAAGACATCGGAAAAACATTGGGTGACTCCTTATCAAAAATTTTTAAAATTGACACCTTACACAACAGTTATAAAACAAACTTATCCTCTAAGATATATATTGGTGGTAATTACAGTCTCACCGAAAAAAGTACAGTTGGTGCTATCCTATTTAGTCAAGTATTCGATAAAAAGTTTAATAACGGTCTTGCACTCTCCTATGATCACCAATTGGCAAAATGGGTGAATGTATCGGCAACGTATTCAATGTTTAATAAATCATATACGAATTTAGGACTAGGTGTCGCTTTAAAAGGCGGCCCTGTTCAATTATACATTGTTACAGACAATGTTTTAGGAATGATCTTTCCTCAAAACACAAAAAGTATTCAATTTCATTTTGGAATTAATCTTTTATTTGGTAAAAAGAAAAGTGAGGAGGCTTCTGCAGCTACCGCTACTCCACCTCCAGCTGAAACTCCTACGGCACCAACACCTGCTAAATAAATTTTAAAATTTAAGATATAAAAAAGAGCGCTGTATCAACCAGCGCTCTTTCTGTTTTGCTATATATTTTTTAGGATTTGTACTCTAATTCTGCGGCACATTCCTCATACGCTTCATCATTAACGTATTGTGCTATTTCAGAAAGACGTTGATCCGTTTCTTTCTCTTCGCGTAATGTACGTTCAAAAAGATCAGCCGTATTATTTAAGCCTAGTACATCAGCCAATTCAACTAACGAACCGTAAGCAGCAATTTCGTAGTGTTCAACTTTTTGTGAGGCAATGATCAAAGCAACATCACGAATGATGCTTTTGTCATGTTCATCAATAATTTCTTTTACTTCTTTAACAAGCCCTTCCATCGCTTCACATGTTTCATTTCCTTTCTCAATTCGTAAACGATCAAATACTTTTTCAAGACGCTCCACTTGTCTTTTAGTTTGCTCAAAATGATGCTCAAAGGCGTCTTGTAAGTATTCATTATAAGCAGCTTTTGCAGCTTCTGGAAGTGCTTTTAACAACTGTTTTTCAGCATTGTAAGTATCCTGAAGTAACTCTTCAAATATTTTTTTTAGCGATTCTTTACCACTTTTGGAAGTTTTGCTGCCAAAATTAGCCTTGTCGCTTAATTTATCTTGTGGACCATTCAAGGTCTGTGTTTTTGTTGACATATTCAAAAGTTTAAAGTGTTTGTAAATAAGCAGGCTGTTTCCAGCCTGCTTTTCTTTTAATAAGCGTAATGCTGACGTCTTCTGCGACGGCTATACTCATTACCTTGGTTTTGATACGGAGTGTTATATTCCGAATCATTGCCGGAAAAAGAACGGCCGTAATTGCTACCATTAAAATTACCTGAATTCTGTCCATATTGATTACGCTCATTCTGGCTGTTTCCAAAATAACCGCCACGACCGGAATAATTTTCGTAGCTATCATTTCTTTGGCTACCATAGTTACCATTATCACGGCCATAATTGCCTTGTTGACCATAGCTATTTTCTCTTCCGTAATAGCTAGGACCGCTATTGTATCCCGATCTTCCGTAAGAACCACTCTCTCTTCCATTTGAATAGCGCCCTTGCTGGTTTCGGTAATTTCCTTCAAATCCATAATCATCATCTTCATCTTGATAACGATCGCTTGCATATACATCATAATCGTTTTCGTAATGATCATCATCATTATCGTTATAAAAACGATTACGTTGCGAATAATTATCATACTCGTTGTTGTAAGGTCTGTTACCTTGGCCAAATTGACGCGAGTATCTTTGATTTTGATTTCTTTCTGAAATCGAATACGGGTTTTTTCTTGAATAACTCATAATTTTAAGTTTTTGTGTTAATACTTTTTTTATTAGCACAAAAAAATTTCAATTTAAGTGCCAGTCAATAAGTGTAGACTTTATGCACGCACTTTTGATAAAAAACAAATCTTATTAAATTATCAATATTTTTTTATAATACTAAAACACAGCAAGAAGCTATTCGCTGAAACTGCCTTATTAGTTGATAATGTAGAATAAAAGTTGCATTAATTTTTCCAATAAAATGTGGAGGATTTGCTGCGGAAATAAAGGCAAATAGATAGTTGTAGATAAATACCCACAAAAAAGTTAACGTAGGTTAATTTATACTTACACCACAAACATTCTGGCATTTGCATCGTATTCATGGGCCATAAAATACTCAATAGTTAGGCCTGAAGGGAATTTGTATGCGATTATTAATGTTCAATATTTCGGTTAAAGTATATTTAATATTATTTGTAATTATTGGATATAATTCACAAGCTCTTACCATTACTTCTGCAGCTACCGGTAATTGGAGTGCTGGTGCCACGTGGGTTGGCGGAGTTGCTCCCAGCCCAACGGATAATGTGATCATAGCCTCCAGTCATATCATTACAGTTAACGGTGCATATACCTGTGCAAATCTAACCATAGGAAGCAGTAACAACTCTCCTACACTCAAAATCACTACTGTTGGGAACTCACTTACCATTACAGGGCTTTTAACAATGAACTCGGGCAATTTCAGTGGAACTTATAACTTGGATGCCGGACCCGGTACAGTTAATATTAACGGTACGATTTCCTGGGCCTCCACCAGCGGCTCTAATATTATTCAAACTTCTTCAACCGGTACTGTTAATTTTACACCCGCAATCACCATAAGCAAAACAACGCAAAGTATAAAAGCTACACTCGCAGGAGGAAAAATTGTTTTTCTTAATGATTTTACCGATCAACAAAATAAACTAAGTGCAGTTGCCAGCTCCAATGTCTATTTTGGAGGATCATACACTGTTAATACCACGGCAGCAGTATGGACTTCGACTGCAAATGCTTATTTTACAGGTTCAGGTAAAAATGTCATTTCCACCACGGCCATTACTTTTGGAAATGTTTACACCAGCGCAAATGCTTCAGTTGCATCTTCCGGAGCTGGTATAATAACGGTGGCCGGGAACTTTAATCTGGAGTCGGGCGCAACGTATACACAAAACAATGATTTATATGTTAAATTAAACTGGGTAAATAATGGTGGAACGCTTGTGGGGAATGGTAATCATGTTTACTTGACCGCAAGTAATTCAACAGTCAGGACAATCGGTGGAACTTCCAGTACTTCATTCCCAAATTTGCATATTGGTAAACCTGCAGGCACCTGGGCAGTAAAATATACGATGAATGCAAATGTTTCGTGCAGCTCTTTAACACTTGAAAGTAATAGCGGCAATACGAGTTATCTCACACAAAGTGGAACAACCTCTTTAACTGTAACGAATGATGTTACGATTAATCAATTGACTGTTAAGAAAGTGCATTCATGGTACATCAACGCTGGATCGGCTATTGTCGGTGGAAATCTGATTTTTTCCGGAACGAATAATACGGTTGGAAGAACTACGCAAGTAGTAGTTACAACAGGATCATTTACATTAAATGGAAGCACTACTTTTATGGCGAACACTGCCAGTTCAACAGAAATTATCTCTGTCACAACCGGAACTTTAACTTTCAATGGTTCACTTTCTTTGCCGCAGGGCTCAGGGGTATTAAGAGTAACAAATACAGGTACAATTAATTTCAATGGTGCCGCACCATCATTGAGTTTGAATGCAACGGTAGCCGGAGGAACAAATGCAACTTTTACGACTACGGCTGGTTGTTATTTAAACTTTGCAAATGGATTAACAAATGCAAATACAGCGTTAACTATAAAAAATGGGAGCTATACTACGTTTACAGGAAACTCCACAGTAACTCCTACAGCCGCCATCACATTTGGACACCTAATCATTAATTCAGGCGCTACTTTAGCTTTAGCCGGAGATATCACAGTTACCAATAATTGGTTAAATAATGGAGGTACTTTTTCACCATCAACTGCAACGGTTACTTTTACACCAGCGGCAAACATTACGCAAACAATTACAAAATCTGGTGGAGAAACATTTTACATTCTTACGGCTAATATTTCAACGGCAACGCTTCAATTAAATTCAAATATTACCATAACAAATACATTAAATATGAGTGGGCATACATTCAATTTAAACGGTAATACGTTAACTTTAGGAAGTGGTTCAAATGCGACATTAACCATAGCTGGCGTTACAACTACAAAAGGATTTGCGTATGGAGGAGTGTTTAAACGATATTGGGCTGCTGGGACTTCCATCACTGCAACAGGCGCCCCTTACAGCGGGCTTTTTCCGATAGGAATTTCCGGAGATTACCGACCGGTAAAAATAGCATCTACTGTTTCTCCGACAGGTAGCGGATTTATTTCTGCAAATCATACGGATGCTGGTACGGTAACGGATGTTTCTTACACAGACAACCAGGGCGCATCTGTTTCACGTATTTCAAACCAATATTCAACAGTAACCAATTCTGGTGTTACTGGCGGGACCTATACTATTGATGTAACTTTTAACGGATTCAGTAACCCCGGTTCAGCTGCATATGCAGATTATCGATTACTTACTTATACAGGATCCGTTCTTGGTTCTGTAGGATCTCACCTGGTAGCTGTTGCGAATACAATTCTAAATCCTGTCCCCCGCCGAACAGGATTAACCGCATCTAACCTGAGTAACGACTTTATATGCGGTACCATTAATTCAACCCATACTCCTCTGCAACAGGTATATTATTCAAGAACAAATGCAGCATCCCCGACAAATTTAAATTGGAACACGAGTGGAACCTGGTCCACTTCTGGTTCAAGTGGGACCTCTTGTGCTTGTACTCCAAATGCTACAGGATATGTAGTAATCAGCAGTGGTACTACAGTTCATGTGAATGCAGCCTCTTCAGTGGATAAGGTAGAAATCAAAACAGGAGGTAAATTGGATGGAACAGCAAATCTTACCACAACAAATTTTTTAACTACTGCAGGAACAGGGTATATCGCACCAACAGCAGGTGCGTGGAGCATCGGTAGCTATTTGACACTAAATGGTAGTGGAGCTTCTACCTCTGCAGCAACATTATCTGTTGGAAATAATTTAACAATCGGTTCAGGAACAAGTTTAACCATGAGTGCTGCACTTACGGTTTCTTCTGACCTTTCGATAAACAGTACGCTGGCTTTGGGAAACAACACATTGATATTAAATGGAAACGGTACTGAAATAAGTGGCTCAAGTACGATTACAGGAAGCGCTACTATTACAATTACAAACGATAAAATAATTACTTCAGGCAGTGATTTGACATTCGCTCCAACTTTCGCCATTGGTAATGGCGCTACTGTTACAAATGATGGTACAGTTACCTTTAACGGAAATGTTACAGGCGGTAATAATGCATCAACATTTGTAAATGATGCAAATGGAGTAGTAAATGTGAATGCAGCTTTTCTTTCTACAGGAACACTGGATGCATCGGCCGTTCCAAATACTTTCAATTATGCCAGCAGCGGTGCACAAACAATAAAAAAAGCAAATACCAGCTACTATAATTTGATCTGTTCAAATTCCGGAACCAAATCCATGATTGCTAATTTTTCAGTTGATAACAGTGTAATTTTACAAGGAACCGTTATTTTAGATGAATCAACATCGGTATTAAGTGGCAATGCAGATTTAACAATGACGAGTGGTACACCGGAATTGAAAATGCAACGATCATCCAATACATCATCACCTGAATTAACAGGAACATATACATTAACAGCAGGAACCGTAACGATCAATCAAACTTCCAATACCAATTCTGTTCAAGGTGCAACGTATAATAATTTAAAGTTAAACGGAAGTGCTTCCTATGATATGTCTGATGTGGATGTGGTTAGCAATGATTTTAATATTTTAGGTTCTTCAGTATGGACAAATACTTCAGGAAATACACTAACAGTTGGGGATTCACTTAATTACTCCAGTTCAGCCAGTTCGACACTAACAGGTGATTTAAATGTTGCTATTTTCAAAATGACATCCGGAACTCTGATAGACGGAGGAAACACGATCAACATGACTTTAGGGAATTGGACCAAAAATGGAGGGACATTTACATCAACAGGGGAAATAAAATTTACTTCAAGCATTGCTCAAAATATTAACGGAAGTTCTACCACCACGTTTAATGATTTAACACTTTCAAACAGCAATGGAATAACTCTAAATGCTGCAACAACAGTTAAAGGTACACTTACCTTAAATTCAGGACTTGTTAATACAACCAGTTCTAATTTATTGACATTGGCTTCAACAGCATCAACAAACCTTGGTTCTGCGACAAGTTATGTAAATGGACCAATGGCTTATGTGATGGCAAACAATGGTACCTCTGTTCTTAGGTTTCCAATTGGTAAAAGTGGCGCCTGGAGACCTGTTATTGTAACACCTACACACAATACAACCACCGCTTATACCTATACATCGGAGTTAATTTCTAGCGCTGCATCAGCTTTAAACCTAGCACTACCAGGAAGTATTAGCAAAGTGTCAGGTGTTCGTTATTGGGACATAAGCAGATCATCTGCTTCTACAGATCTTGTTAGTGCAACCGTAGAATTATATTATAGCAACACGAATGGAACAGATGACAAAGTAATAGATTATAGCAAACTAACTGTTGCTAAAGCATCATCTGGTGCAACAGCTTGGACAGATGTTGGTGGGACTGCTTCAGCAAATTCTGCCGGCTCTATTGTATCTGGAACAATTACTTCATTCAGCCGTTTTTCATTGGCAAATATGTCTGCAGGATTAAACCCGCTTCCTGTTGAGTTGTTAAGTTTTACAGCTCAACCAAATGAATCAAGTGTATTATTAAACTGGATTACTGCTTCAGAAAAGAACAACGATTATTTCAGTGTAGAAAAATCTAAAGATGGTGTTGAATTTACAGAAGTGGCAAAAGTTAAAGGTGCAGGTAACAGTACAACCAAACTTACCTATACAGAATTAGATAGCAATCCTCACAGCGGTACTTCCTATTATCGTTTAAAACAAACTGATTTTGATGGAAAGTATAGTTATTCTACACTTCTGAAAGTAGATTTTAACAACAGCTCGGAATCATCACAAATTGTTTATCCAAATCCGAATGAAGGTGAAATCATAAATATTGATTTTGTTACAGCTGAAGACCAACAAATAGTTATTGAAATGTATGACTTATCAGGTAATATCATCTATTCATTAGCTGTAATGGCTGACAAAGGAAACAATAAACATACAATATACATGTCAAATAAATTAGGAAAAGGTACTTATATAATAACAACAAGTACCATTCGTGGCACCCGTCTGCATAATACAAAATTCACGGTGGATTGAAATTTTGTTTGGTTAATTTTAAAAAAAGAGGTGCTTTAATAGCAGCCTCTTTTTTATTTACTACATTTATTTTTTAGGCTACCCTAAAAAATATTTTAAATACGCCTGTTTTTGTTTTATCTTTGAGTAAACATTTAATCTCATGCATTCATTTACAGAAGAAAATTATCTAAAAGCTATTTATAAGCTGATTGAGCATAATGGAGATCCTGTTACCACAAATGCAATTGCAGAAAGAATGAATACCAAAGCTGCATCGGTTACGGATATGCTAAAAAAACTGGCTGATAAAAAACTGATTCACTATCAAAAGTACCAAGGGGTTACATTAAGTGATAAAGGTGAAAAGGTAGCACTCAGTATTATTCGCAAACACCGTTTATGGGAAATGTTTCTGGTTGAAACCTTCGATTTTAAATGGGATGAGGTTCATGAGGTTGCAGAACAGTTGGAACACATCAATTCGGATAAACTGGTGGAGCAACTTGATAAATTTTTGAACTACCCTAAAACAGATCCTCATGGAGACCCGATTCCGGATGCCAACGGCAAATTAAAACTAAACAAATCAACACTTTTATCTGAATTGAATATGGCAGATACCGGGATTATTGTTGGCGTGGTTGATCATAGCCCTGCCTTCTTAAGGTTTTTGGATAGTTTTGACATTTCACTTAAAGATCAGATAACGATTAAAAATATTATAGAATTTGACCACTCATTAGAAATTACAGTTAATCGTAAACGAACTGTTTTCATTAGCAATCACATTGCAAAAAATTTATTGGTTCAAAAACAGAATAGTAAATCAGTTAAAGCGAAAGTGAAGCAGTACTAAAACGTGCTCACGATTATTATGAAAAATAAATCATTACAAGAAGTTAATGCAAGCGTTTCTACAGCAAAAACAGGTTTCTGGAAGAAGCTATTTGCATTTATCGGACCTGCATATCTAGTAAGTGTCGGATATATGGATCCGGGAAATTGGGCAACAGATATTGCCGGAGGAAGTAAATTTGGCTACTCTTTATTATGGGTATTGCTCATGAGCAACCTGATGGCCCTTTTGTTACAAAGCTTAAGTGCCCGCCTGGGATTGGTTCGGGGGCTCGACCTGGCGCAAGCATCTCGTGTTACGTACCATCCGGTCATTAATTTTTTCAACTGGCTGCTTGCCGAAATTGCAATTGCTGCATGTGATTTAGCCGAGGTCATCGGAATGGCTATCGGTCTTCAACTCTTGTTTCACATACCATTGTTATGGGGAGTTTCCATAACCGTTGCTGACACCTTACTTTTATTGGTGCTACAAAAACATGGTATCCGAAAAATGGAAGCATTTATCATTGTGCTTATCGCAACCATTGGTATAGCTTTTATTCTGGAACTTATTTTTGCAAAGCCTGATGCTGGTGAGCTTGTTAAAGGATTTATCCCTTCCATTAAAAACGATGAAGCTTTGTATATTGCTATTGGAATTATTGGTGCTACCGTTATGCCCCACAATTTATACTTACATTCATCATTGGTTCAAACACGTAGCATCGAACGTACACATGCTGGTATCAAAGAAGCCATACGGTTCAATTTTATTGATACGACCATTGCTCTTAACCTTGCACTTTTTGTAAATGCAGCAATTTTAATTCTTGCTGCTGCCGCTTTTTATACAACGGGCAGAACAAACGTTTCTGAAATTCAGGATGCACATCAATTATTAAATGATGTGCTGGGAAGCAGCCTGGCTCCTGCTCTATTCGCAATTGCACTGATCGCTGCAGGACAAAGCTCTACTTTAACCGGTACTTTATCCGGGCAAATTGTTATGGAAGGTTATTTAAATCTCCGTATTCAACCCTGGTTGCGAAGACTCATCACCCGCTTAATTGCCATTGTTCCGGCATTTATAGTTATCTCCATTTATGGTGAAGATGCAACCGGCGATCTATTGATTCTTAGTCAGGTTATTTTAAGCATGCAGCTCGGCTTTGCAATTATACCACTCATTCATTTAACCAGCGATAAAAGTAAAATGGGTGAGTTTGCCAACAAGACATGGGTAAACATATTAGCCTGGCTTATTGCAGCTATTATTGTTGGGCTCAATTCAAAATTAGTTTATGAAACAATTGCGGAGTGGCTGGAAAAAGCAGAAAACCCGATACTACTTTATTTAACTGTTGTACCATTGGTTGTTGGTGTGGGCTTATTACTTATATATATAATTGTGAAACCATTCCTGAAGAAATTAACAGAAGCAACACATTCCATTTCACTGGATACACCAACAGATCTTCAAATCACCAGCACAACGGCCTATAACCGAATTGCAGTAACTGTTGATTTTAGCCCGAGTGACAGCAAAGCCATCAGCAGTGCTATTTCTCAGGGAGGAGCACAAGCTACCTATATTCTTATTCACATTGTTGAAACAGCCGGTGCCCGTATGTTTGATCAGGAAGTAGATGACCTGGAAACGATTTCGGATAAGCTAAACCTTGAAAAATATCAAAAGGATTTACAGTCGAAAGGATATTCGATTGAAATTTCACTTGGATTTGGTAGTCCTAAAAAAAGCATTCCGGAGATTGTTAACAATTCCGATTGTGATTTACTGGTAATGGGGGCACATGGCCATAAAGCATTTAAAGATCTGATCTTTGGAACTACATTGGATACTGTTCGGCACAAGGTTAAAGTTCCGGTATTCATTGTGAAACCTGACTAAACCAAAAGGTTTTATTATATTTGTAACCTTATGTCAACAGCGAATACAATAAACATAAAAAACAAAAGAGCCTCTTTTGAGTATGCTTTTATTGATAAATATGTGGCCGGAATTCAATTAACGGGAACTGAGATCAAATCTATACGAGATGGAAAATCCAATATCAATGATGGGTTTTGTGTGTTTCAAAAAAATGAGTTGTTTGTTCGTAACATGCATGTAGCACACTACTTTGATGGCACTTACAACAATGTTGAAGAAAAACGCGATCGCAAGTTATTACTCAATAAAAAAGAATTAAATAAACTTTCCGGTAAACTAAAAGATCAAGGTTTAACCATTGTCCCTTTGCGTTTATTTATCAATGAAAAAGGATTAGCTAAGCTGGAAATTGCACTTGCAAAAGGGAAAAAACTTTATGATAAACGCGAGGATATTAAGAAAAGAGATACGGAACGAGAGAATAACAGAAGGTTGAAATAATTGCAGTGGAAAGCCTGCCGTGCACTTCTGTATCCATTTATGATAATAGAAAAAGGCAGCTTGCAGCGGAAAGCGGGAATGAATTTAACAACGTGCGATGCACATTCGCTTCTAAAAGTTATTATAAATAAAAAACCCAACAGGTTTTAAAAACCTGTTGGGTTGCTATGTAATTCTATACTTACTGTTTTCTATCTCAAACCGA
>DAORKB010000089.1:0-13119 GCA_035439365.1 Bacteroidia bacterium | reverse complement strand
ATCATCACTAGATTATCTAATCGGGATCGTTGAAAACGATGATTACTACCCCAGTTTATTTGAAAAAGCTGCGTGCTATGTATTTATTATCAGTTCAAGGCATGTATTTGCAGACGGTAATAAAAGAACTGCAACTTTCGCAGGAATTAATTTTTTAGAACTTAATTCATTCCGTTTATCTGATTCAATAGACGATAAACAACTTATTGAATTTGCCCTTAGCGTTGCAAAAGGAGAAATAGATCAGGACGGTGTAACGAAATGGCTTTCTGAAAATAGTGAAGAAATTTTGCCAGAGGATCCGGATTCGTATTTGGGTGATGAATAAAAATCTAAACTTTTGTACCCCATTTGTACCTCCATCCCCTACTCTTCAACAACAACGCATAACCTTACTTTCTGTATTGGGAAGTGATTCTCTATTGCAAAACAGATAAGGAACCAATAACCACCTCCGCTCTATCCACAAACAGGACCTTCCAGCATTAATAATCTTAGGTCAATTCTGTCATAATGTGTTTTTTCGTTGAATCTTACTCCAATAATAAATTAAAAACCTCAAAGATTTACACGCGTTATTTTATATTTCTTTTACGACTTAGCTACCATTTTTCAATGTGAGCGGAATTCCGATTTAAATTTGTTCAGGAAGTTAGCAATCGTTTTTCATAGCAATGAAAATTACAGACTAATTTTGCTAAGACAAGTTAGCTAACGTTTTTCAGAATGAAGGAAATTGAAGGCTAATTTTGATAAACTTTAAATTAAAAAACATGGAAAAGAACGACAGAGCCATTCAAGAGCTAATTGATTATTTGATTAAATACAACAGTATTACCTCGGAAGATTACGGGATTGAAAGAAATATTTCAAACGACGATTGGAAAGAAATCAAGCGAACTGCAATAGCGAGAGAATACATGGCCCCTGGCGGATCCCAGGATAGTTATTTTATTACTCAAAAAGGCAAAGGTTATGGTGACGACAGGTATATTGAAGAAATTCAAAAAGAAAGGGTACAAAACGAACTCGAATTAAAAAAAGCTCTTGAACAAGATGAAACGTCATATTGGGACCGGAAGCATAAAAAATGGCAGGTAAAAGTATTTTGGCCAGTTTTAATTGTTAGCCTCGTTCTTAACGTAGGTACTATTACAGGACTGGTAGTAAAATTCGTTGAAAAGCCAACTATTCAAAAACAGTACATACTGATAGACAGCCATGGAAAAATCTACGACTCTCCCAAATAAAAATTACTCTTTAGATACATCCATGGCTAGTTTTTACAGAGTCGATATTTAATCGTTTAAAGACGATTGGAATTTATTACATGATCGACCTAAAATAGTAGAACATCAGTTAAACTACGCTGAAATCATCCTTGAGTTTAGTAATAGTAAAGACGAAGAGAGATATGAAATTGAGCCAATCGCGAACTCAAATGTTTGCAAGAATATAATCAAAAAAAAGCGCGGTGTATATTAGTAACCTTTGTTAAGAAGTTTATAAAAGTATTTCATAGATACGCAGTTTACCGCTATTTCTATCGTAACTTTAGGGTTATTAATCAAATATTATTAATAATGACTAAAGAAATGCAAGAGAAGTTGGCAGAGCACGAGATGAAAATGAAGATGATTAAGGAATGTGATTCGGCTTTAACTGAGTTATTAAAGGTAATGCACCCAGAGGCAAGAGCCTTTCTTATAGGTTTAATGCTTATGGGACGTATTTGGTTCTTTATAAGCCAATTCAAATAGTAATTTTGTTAAAAAGGGATTCCATAGGATTTCCCTTTTTACTTTAAGTTTAATTATTTTTATCAGTCAAATCAATATCCTTTATGGAAAACGGAATCACCCCTCAGGAAAACGAAATAATCTTTTATACCACGCCAGGTGGTATTGTAAGCATTGAAGTCTTTTTTAAAAATGAAACATTTTGGCTAAGCCAAAAAAGGATGGCTGAACTTTTTGGCGTTGAAGTACCAGCTATAAGCAAACATCTTGCAAATATCTTTGAATCAGGTGAATTGATACCGGATGCAACTGTTTCCATTTTGGAAATAGTTCAGAAAGAGGGCAGCCGGAATGTCACCCGAAAAATGGAGTTTTACAACTTAGACGCCATAATAGCAGTGGGTTACAGGGTAAACAGCCATGAGGCGACGCAATTCCGTATTTGGGCTACCAAAACCCTTAAAGAATTTATTATTAAAGGATTTGTTTTAGATGATGAACGATTGAAACAAGGTAAGCGGTTTGGCAAGGATTATTTTGATGAGTTATTAGAGCGCATCCGAGAGATAAGAGCCAGCGAAAGGCGATTTTACCTTAAAATTACAGACATCTACGAACAATGTAGTATTGATTACACCAAAGATGCTGCAATCACTCAGACCTTTTTTAAAACGGTTCAAAATAAATTACACTTTGCTATTTCCGGTAAAACGGCAGCTCAACTTATTGCTGAAAGGGCAAGCGCTTCTGAACCTAATATGGGTTTAAAAACGTGGAAAAACGCTCCCCATGGTGACAAAAAAAATGATTTACGCTGAGTATCACTTAATAAAATTTATTAAACCCTATCTCAATTGCACCTGCTTCGGTTATTTCCGACTAATTTTTCCTAAAAAATCTAAAAATTACCTTTTTTTCAAATAAAAAAGATCCTCATGCAATAAATGAATAAATTCTTGCGTTCTTTGCACTCTTAAAAAAAACATCCCCTATAATTAATTTTATGAAAACGATTAAACAATTTTTTGCCAAATTCCCTGAGAATTATTTTATTGCCGTATTGTTGGTGGCGGCTCTTAAACCACCATTTACACACAACTCGCTCTTATTAGGAGCTGCATGCATTGTCATCTTCCAAATGATCGTAATGAACGGATTTTTTGGAATAATCATGGCCAATGTATTTCTGATTTTAAACTCGCTTTTACTTGTCGCATTGATTTCACAACTGGGTGAGTTCGATGTTTTTAACCAAGACGCTTATCAGCTATTAATTGGTGGATCATTAATCTGGTGCAGCAACGTATTTTTTGCTATCCTAATGATTCGCAAGTACATGGATGGCGACCGCAAAATGGTTGTTGCGAAATAGTCAGAAACCACATTAAAAAAACATAAAGACAAAATGAAAATACATTATGGTATTCTTCATTTTGTCTTTTGTCCTTTAAATTCCCCACTCCTCCTATCAATTGTTGAAAAATCAGCGATTTTTTTTGATAACTAAAAATATCTTCATCAACGGATCGTAAGTACTTTTATAGCCAATTACTCTAAAAAATTAACATGTACTCTAAAAATTTAGAAGAAACGATTCAAAACTTACAGGCTAAGAAAAATGAGCTTGAAAAGCAAGCTGAAGATCTTCACTTGCAACTCAAAACTGTATCGGATCAAATTAGCTCCATTAAAAAAAAGTTTGAAACGATTGTTAGTCATACAAACGCGACAACTCAATTGTATGATCGTGCTTTAAGAGAATGCCGTAATAAACTTGCTCTCAAAAATAACGCTGATAATCATGCGATTGAGAAAAAGAAAACGTTTGCACTTAGTGATCTCAGAGAAAAGATACTAGATAAGAAATTGAATAAAAATGCAAGTATTACTGAGTTGGCATCTCAGCTGGCTCCTGCGCGGAAACAATAATTATAAGAAATGCCAAAGAAGTCTTCATATCTTAAGCTTTAGGTGGACCCAAAAGAAACGGAAACGATTCGGCTACTAATAACTCCATCGTTACAAAATTGTGACGATGGAAATTTAAACTGCTGCCATCACCTCAAATAAAAAAGGCGAATAGATATTTTTTTACAATACTTATGAAACGTTCCATAATTTCTACAAATACCCCATCCCAATCAGCTAATGCCCTTTTTATTGCACTATAAAAGAGAACCCCATATAGTAGAAAAAAAACAGCACATTCAATTTGCATAAGCGCAACCACCCTGAAATCAATTATCAAATTCCAATTGATATCAGAAGATACCCCCACGCTACAACTGGCACTTTTTTTATACTGTATTTTAGCTGCTGATTCATTATTGAGTTGATATCGAATGGATGTAAATTAAATCATGAATCACCAGACTACTTATACATTAACTAAATCTTAACCACATGAAAAATTTTTTTACCACACTATGTCTCGTTTCATCCGGACTTGCCTTTTCGCAGTCTGCTCAGCTTACGCCCATCGTGGACATAGGTACAAAAACCGCTACTGTAACTGTTCCTGCTAAATTTGAAAATGATTTTCCAGCGGGAAAAACATTGAAAGTGCCTACGCATTATAATGTTTCTGTATTCTATGCAGGTTCCTTAACCAAACCAAGATTCATGACTTTCAGTCCAACAGGTGTATTACATGTTGCCGACCAGGGTGCCGGAAAAGTATTTGCATTGCCAGATGCTAACAAAGATGGTATTGCTGATACACTAATAGAAGTTGCATCCGGGTTCACCGGTAGTCATGATGCAAAATTTTATAAAGGTGCATTGTATGTTACGGAAGCCACAAAAATTTGGAAATGTACCGACACCAATGGAGATGGTGTATATGAAACAAAAACTGTTTTTATTGGTAACCTTGGGAACAACACAACCGGTGGCCACTCCACACGAACCATTGTTTTTGATTCCGTCAATAAAAAGGTTTATGTATCAATCGGTTCTTCTTGCAATGTATGCAGAGAAACGGCACCACGTGCTATAATTGAACAATACAACGAAGATGGTTCAGGCAGACGAGTGTTTGCTACCGGTGTTCGCAATGCCGTAGGAATGGCACTTCACCCTAACAACAATCGCCTGTGGGCCAATAACAATGGAAGCGATCAGCAAGGAAATGAAACACCACCCGAGTGGATTGATATTGTTCGTGATAACGGATTTTACGGACATCCATTCGCTTACGGAGATGGTGTATGGTTTGATTTCAATGCACACGCTGATTATCAAAAATTATTACCGATTACTCCTGTCGATTCTGCCAACGTTGAACGAATGATCAAACCAGCAGCTTTGGTGCGTGCACACTCCGCTCCCATGGCACTCGAATTTTTGCCGACAGGAACAATTGAAAATAAATCCACAGGCTTGAAAGATGGTTTCTTAACTGCTCTGAGAGGATCCTGGAACTCAACGAATCCCAAAGCATACAGAGGATACAAAGTGATCTATGGCCACCTGGCCTCTGATGCGGATACAACAGTTGAATATGTCGGAGATTTTGCTTCCGGTTTTTTAACGGATACTGTAAACCAGGTTTTCTGGGGCCGACCTGTAGGTATTGCGATTGATAAAGATGGGAAAGTATTTATCAGTTCGGATGAAGGAAATAAATTTGTTCTTGTTCTGACACCGGATGATATCACAAACATTAATAACGAAGATCTGGTTTTAACTTCCAGTATCATTTATCCAAATCCTGCAAGGGATCAATTTAATCTGGCACTTAACTTATTGCAATCGGCAAAAGTAACTGCTGAGTTGTATGACATTGCTGGGAAGAAAGTAGCTACCCTATTGGATGAAACATTGCCAGGCGGAAACAATACCCAGCAATTAAATGTAAGCGGTTTAACTCCCGGATATTATTTATTGAAAGTTACAGCTGGTAATAATATGTACAATCATAAATTAATCTTGCAAGAATAACAGAATGCAGGTACACTTATAAAACAAATAACCCCGGTTCTGAGAACCGGGGTTATTTATTTGAGTACATCAATAAATTTATTACGATTTATATTACGATTTATATTCCGCTTCCTCTTTCTTGTCCCAGAAATGAACACGCTTTGCTTCTACCTTTAACAAGCAAATACCAGGTGTTTCAATTCCTTTCGGGAACCACATTTCCAATCCGTCCACCCATTTATCTTTCAACACCTTCTTATCTTTAATTAATTTGGCTGTACCATAACATTCAATAAAAAGGTGTTTATCATTTTGAAATAGTAAACTTACTTTAGGATTGGTTGAAATGTGCTTCACTTTTGTACTTTTCATATAGGTAAAGAAATAAGAATTTCCATCGTACTCAACTTTACCATTGTTACTCATAGGGCGGGAATGATACACATTTCTTCCATCCTGGGTAGTCATCATACAGATATCAAGATTTTTCATCTTATCTGCTATTTTTTTAAGGGATACTTTTTTCATAGCTATTTTTATTTGAAATTTAAAACAATAAAATTTTAAATTGATCAAACTAAAAAAGTGCCAAGTAACAACCCCTATAAATGGTGGTTCAGTTAAATTGGCTATTCCTTCTTAAAAATTCCATTCATTAATTACATCGTACCGTTTCTCTTTCCAAAAGGCATTTTCATAAAAACGTGGTTTTTATTTTTTTTTTAATGAATACGTTTGTCTCCAGAAAGCCTCATTCCGTGCTACTGATGGAGGAGATTGATTTTAAGGCAATTCAAAACGTTCTTGCTCAATTCACAATAAAATCACTTAATCCTTAATCCAACATCAAATGAAAAAAATTTCCATTTTGGTTTTTGCACTTGGAGCATCCATGTCAATAAAAGCCACCAATTATTACCTGTCAAGTAGTACAGGCAATGATTCAAATCCAACCAACAATACACCTGCTACTGCGTGGCAAACGATTGCAAAATTTAATACGACAAAAGCCAGTAGTCTTGTTCCGGGTGACACTGTTTTCTTTAAATATGGAGACATATTTCCGGGCGAATTACAGGTAACCAAATCAGGTAACTCCTCTCAGCATATTGTGTATGCTGCTTATGGCGACTCTAACGATGGCTCTCCTACTATTAGCGGTTACTCAACTTTAACAAGCTGGACCAACCACAGTGGTAATATTTACAAAGCCAATTGCTCCACTTGTGGAAGCACATTAAATTCCTTGACCATTGATACGCAACCTTATGCAATGGGAAGATACCCTAATGCTAATGCAGGAAATGGTGGATATAATAATTTTGAATCACACAGTGGTACTTCAAGTATTACCGATGCCGGATTAAGTGGCACCTGGAGTTCCGGTGAGCTTGTTATCCGCACATCACGTTTTACGATTGACAGATTAAACATTTCTTCTCAATCAGGTACGACACTTAATTATACTGGAAGTCCCACTTATACGCCAACTGATAATTTTGGATATTTTATTCAAAACAATTTGAATGCACTGGATCAATTCGGTGAGTGGTATTACAATGCAAGCACCAAGGATGTTTATGTTGATTTTGGTGGTAACACACCGTCTTCTTATGATGTAAGAGCTAGTGTTACAAATAATCTGATCTATATGAGTGGAAGATCATACGTTGATATTATCGGATTACTTTTGAGCAGTCTAACGCCGAAGCGATTAAAATTTACAACAGTTCTCACTTATACTTATTGTGGGACCAAATATTAAATGCAGGAACGCATGGTATTTCCGCTGCGAGTTCTTCTGATATTGATATTGTTGGAAACTACATCACCGGATCCAATGGAAATGGTATTGAATACCAAAACGTAACCGGAAGTGAGGTTTCCTACAATCAAGTATCAAATACAGGTTTGTTTCAGGGGATGGGACTAAATGGAACCAGCAAATCGATCGGTATCAATGACAATGATGGAAGTGGAAATACTATTTATTTTAATACTGTTGACAACACCGGTTATATCGGAATTATTTTTGACGGAAACAATGAAACCGTTTCAAACAACTTTGTAAATTATTTCACAAAGACAAAAGATGATGGCGGTGGAATTTATACCTGGACAGGGACTGGTGGAACAAACTCAACAGGACGTGTAGTTGAGTATAATACCATTTTGAACGGTGTGGGTGCACCAGAAGGAACAGCTCAGCCGGGTTCTACTAAGAATGAATCTTCCTGCGGACTTTATTTAGATGATAAAACAGGAGGAGTAACGGCAAGGTATAATTCCATTGCACATGTAGCAGGTGATGGTATTTATTTCCATATGGCACACGATATTACTTGCAGTTACAATACAATATTTGATTGCGTTAGGCAATTAAGATTCGGAGAGGATCAATCCTGCTGTGCAATATCTGGAAACACAGTTACCAATAACATTGCTGTAGCAAGAACAACATCGCAGTTAGCAGCTTATTTCAGCAGTTACACGGATAACATCACAACATTCTATACAGACAACACCTTCAACAACAATTATTATTGCCGTCCTTTTGATGATAAATTATCAATTAGTTCTAATTATTCAAGCACTAATTTACCTCAGGATTTATCCATGTGGCAAGCATACTCAGGCATGGACGGATCAAGCAACAAATCTTCGTTGAAATATTATCCATATGTTGTTAACTCAACAACCGGATCGGATAAAGTTGCAAACCCTTCATTCGATTCACCGGCAGCGTTAGGTTTAAACTTCTGGGCACCATCAGGAACTTACAGTGCTACACGTGATAACACAAGCAAAATTACAGGTACGTACTCTGCAAAGGTTGAATACACTGGTGGATCTGCAGTTGGTATTGCAACTGTTCCTGTTGGGAGTGTTACAAGCGGCACACAATACGCACTTAGCTTTAAAATGTTGGGGGTAAACAGTAACAAAACCGTTAAGGTTTATCTTGAAAAAAATGGTTCTCCTTATACTAAATTAAGTGAAATCGTAACATTCAAACTTACAAATTCTGTTACTACCAATGAAGCCTTATTCACTGCGAATGCAAATGAATCAGCTCGAATCACAATTGAAATTGATCAGAATGACGGAACAGTATATTTTGATGACATGTCATTGTTAACTGTATCATCTGTTACAATCAATAACCCAGATGACTACATCCGTTTTGAGTACAATGAAACAGATGCTGCCAAAAACATCAGTTTATCGGGTTCATACAAAGATGTTTCCGGAACAAGCTACAGCGGAACCGTATCTATTCCGGCATTCTCATCTAAAATATTCTTGAAAGTTTCTGGTTCTTACAAACCAACAGGAATTGAAACAAATGCTTTTGCTAAAGAATTGGCATTGTATCCAAATCCATCCAATGGAATTGTAAATGTTATTTTACCTTCCATGAATGCTCAAAACAGTGAAATTCAAGTTTATGATTTCTCTGGTAGATTGATTGCTTCTAAAGCTGTTCAGTTAAACAGTTCTGAACAAATTGTTCAACTGGATGCAAGCAGCTTTACTGCTGGTATGTACTTTATTAAAGTGGCAACAACAGAAGGAATGCTTCAGAAAAAATTTGTGAAAATTGATTAATTGATTTTTAAAATAGCAGCGGCTATACCGCGTGTGCTGTCCGTTCTGGCGGAATCGAGAACTGTGAGTTGGCTTTCATAAGCTTTCGCATAGTTCTCGATTCCGCCCGAACGGACACAAGGCACACGTCATCAATATTTTTCTCTGATCACTTACGCTTTGCTACTGCGGGAGCACTTGCAAATCCAATTGCAAAACTAAAGTCTCCAAAGATATTATTATCTGCAGTATCCAATGAATAAGGAGCTATGGAGCTAAATACATGACAGCTATAACACGTATTAACTCCCTGAACATAACTTTCAAGTGTTGAGTTTGCAACGATTGTAGAACCACTTAACATCGAAGAGGTATTTATTTTTCTGGGAAAAGGTATTGGCGTTGTAGGATCAGGCTGTAAACTTTGCGACCAGATCACATCTACCAATTCATAATACTGCCAAACAGAGTTTGGAAAAGCCTGCTGAATATTTTTTTGCATCATCTTATTAATTGGAGCAGCATCGGCCTGGTCAATTGAATTGATACGTTGGATCTGAACAGGAACCGGCTTCGCTTGATTTAAATAGTATGGTGGAGATGTATTTGCTATACATGAAACGATAACCGTTGAGTCCTTTCCTGAGTTTGTTTTTATTTTTACTTTTTGTTGATCACAACTTGCATTGTAAAAATTATATCCATATGGTGGTTGTACACTGCTGTTATCGGGTACATTATCTATTTGTTCAAATGTGGCCCAAACCCAGGTAGGTTGATTTTTTGTTTTGTGCAAAATATGTAAACCAACCAATGCAACAATTGTATTTCTTAATTGCCCGGTTGTTGCATCTTGTACAGTTGCTTCTGATAATTTATAGCGGTTCCATTTTTTTGATGAAGGGTTATCCACTTCCATCCAGGCGGCCTTTAACTCTATTGCACCGGTTGCCCCGTTATATTGTCCTTGCGGAAAATTGATAGGCTGTCCTGCTTTTACAGAGTCGTGTTGAACCGCCGCATTGTAATATCCTTTTTGAACAACAAAGTCATAATAATCTTTATTGAGCATAATTTCATACCACACATTTGTATTGTTTTGAGCTCCCAACCAATTTGGTGAATTGAATGGTGCCGCCTGTCCAAAATCTAAGTGATTCAAGGTATCTGCTCCATTAAATTTACTTGTAAACGTAAGCAGTTTTGTTTGCCCGGGTTTCATTAGTAAACGCTGTGTTTTAAATTTCTCAGCATATCGTTCAGAAACAAGTGTTCCCCAAACAGGTGGCTTAACACCATTGGGTTGAAACAATACATCCCTTGGCATAAATGTTTCCCATTGAACAGGAGTTAAATCGCCAGGGTCGCCAAAACCATGTGATTTATCCATACTCCAATTTAATGTCACAAATTCCTGCCAGGCAAAACAATCTGCTTGCGATTGATTGTTAAACGACTGTAAATCTCCTGGTACTTTGTTATTAAAATAAACTGGAATGCTATACAGAATGCTACTGGAATAACAATCACAGGAATCTTGTGTAGCATTTTGTGCCTGGCCAAAACGTGGTGTACAAGACAATACACATACACAGATAAATAACGTTACGATGACCATCCAGGCCATCACTTTATAAGAAAGTTTCACGATATGGTTTTTCATAGAAGGGATCTGATGATTAAAAAAGTGCCGGTTGTATACACTATCCGTTTATATACAAACCGGCACCGTTTATTTTATACTAGGCGGGCACAACATTTAACAATGCAGGTGTAGGAATACCTGTTGTTTGTCCGCTCTTTAACAATATCACTCCGTGCAAGCCGGGTTGAACACCAGCTGCAACATTTACTGTTAAGAACAACGCTGTGTATGTTCCAGGCATACTGTTTCCCGGAACAGCATAAGAAACCTGTTGTGTCGAATTTACTGTTGCAGTAATACCAGGATCATCAAACGTTACCTGTACACCAGGTGTATACGTGGCACAAGTAAGTACCATACTGATACTTTTTGTACCAGGTTTGGCTGTTGGTGCAACATACGTACTGTTGCTTAACAACGGGATTGGGTAATTTGAAGGGTTTGCCACAGGTGTGTTATACATTGCTGTAAAAACGTTTTGATTGAAAAGCTGAAGGGGCTGGGGAAATGTGTCTTGCGGACTGGTACCACCTACTGCATCATATCCTTTTGGAACAGTGCCTTTAAATGCGCTTGCAACAATTTGCATTTTAAATGTTCCTGCCACTTGCGATCCCCATTTAATTGGTTTACCACCAATAAGAATATCGCTTACTGTGTAACCTTTGCTTTCAGGTACTTCAAAGACTGCATGTAAAATAAAATTTCCAGGCAGTTGATTTCCGTTTTGATCGGTCAATGTTTGTGATCCGCGTACAATTCTCCAATACTTGGAAGCATCTGTATTATCAGGCGTTTTATAGCTCGAGAAGTCGGGTTGTTGAATATACAATCCGGGAGGATCTGCCAACGTTACAGCAAAACCTTTCGTTACAAAACTATTTACAGTACCTCCGATATTCGGATCGCTGTTGCGATGTTTTTGTCCGTATTGTGCATCGCATAACAATGCATTATACTGACTGGATTGCCAGGAAGTATTTCCTGTTGTTCCTGATGGATTGTTACGTTGAACAGTGGCTGAACTTGCCAATCCAATTTCTGTTTGCAAGGTATTGGGAGTACTTGTTAAATGCACTGCACCTCCTTGTGTTGAATTTGAAACAGGTCCTGTGTTCCATACATTTAAAGGATTATACACGGGTCTGTTTGTTACCGGATCAACAACTCCGGGCAAACTTAAATCAGCTAACGTAATTTGAGGTTTACCTAAAATAGATTGATATAGCGATAATACTTTATTCGGGTCAATTAACCAGAGGCTGTTCCAATATTCAGGATTTTCGCAGGTAAAATCGAGGCGTGTAATTTTACCAGATGCGTTTCTTGTAACAGCCCACTCGCAATATTCATCTTGCCATCCTCTTGGTCCGTAAGGAAAATATGGAACAGGACTTCCGTTGGTTCCACAAGGGTCATTTGAAATTTGTCCTTGCATCACACCTGTATCTGCCATTTCGTTTAATTGATCTGCAGAAGCATTTGGAAAATTAAATGCTAAACGCCCAGGAAATGCTAACCATTGAATATTTGCCGGTGAGCTTGGTGGGTTTGATTCGATCGGATTATAATAGTTTGTTGTTGCAGGAACATTTGTCGCATTATAAGGATTTCCCATCATCCCTTGTTGAATGAATCCATCCAAGTTGGTGTTCCATAAGTCATTTAACTGTTGTTGCTTTGAAGGATTGTCATTAAAATCTTGAATATTTGCAGGGGTTCTGAATTGAAAAGAACCTAATTGTTTTTTGGATGGTTTGTCGGAAAGACTTTTTTCATCCACTGATGCTTTAACTTTAGATTGACCCATGGCAGTATGATTTGAATGAACGCCTACTCACAAGGCTTTTCGGCTTACTCCCCTGATTTGTTACTGAACCAGGAAACAGGGCACTTATATAGAAGCAAAAAAAGTAAAAAAGAAAAATATATGCGTGAACTTTATTCAGTGAAGTATTTTAGACGATTGAGCAGAAAACAATTTAAATATCCTCGAAGAAATTAATTGTCTAAAATTGTTTATTGAAACAAATGTAAACCAATAAGTATAAATTCCAAGTAAGTGTTCAAAAATTTAAATTAATTTTTTATAACTGAATATTTTTTTTGATATGTTAAGTTTATTTTAACCGCCACCAGAAAGGCTTCAATAGAGGTTTTAATATTTCCAAAAAAAATTTCGATATTTTTTTTGTGGAGAAATTTATACGAAAAAAAAGAAAA
>DAORKB010000088.1:0-13159 GCA_035439365.1 Bacteroidia bacterium | reverse complement strand
AAATCATCTATATAAATAAAAATAAACATCATAAAAAACACAAAGATTGCAATGAAAAAGGTCATTACAAATGGGCCCACATATGACTTTAAAATAAACTTATAAATGGTTTTCACGTTCAACAAAGAGTTGTATCGTGCAAATATACCGATTAATGTAATATCTACTTCCCTCTATTTGTTGATATAACAGCCATACACGGAAAAATAACCTCTTATCCGGATAATTATCGGGAATTACTTATTTTTGCAGCATGATAAAGAATAAGAAAGTAATAGTGGTATTACCTGCTTATAATGCGGCATTAACACTTGAAAAAACATATCGGGAAATTCCATTTGAAATTGTGGATGATGTGGTTTTAGTGGATGATGTGAGTAAGGATGATACAGTTGAAGTGGCGGCTAAGCTAGGGATTAAGCATATTATTAAACATCAGAAAAACCGCGGTTATGGCGGGAACCAAAAATCGTGTTACAATAAAGCACTTGAATTAAATGCGGATATTGTGGTCATGCTCCATCCTGATTATCAGTACACTCCTATGTTAATAGAATCCATGGCTCATGTGATTGCCAGTGGTTTATATCCTGCTGTATTCGGTTCGCGTATTTTAGGAAAAGGTGCATTAAAAGGCGGAATGCCTCTTTACAAATACTTTTTTAACAGATGTTTAACACTTACTCAGAATATTTTGATCAATCAAAAACTATCTGAATATCATACCGGTTACAGGGCCTTTTCAAGAGAAGTATTGGAAACGGTTAATTATGAAGCCAACGACGATGACTTTGTATTTGACAATGAAATGATATCACAGGTTTTTATGGCAGGTTTTGAGATTGCCGAAATCACCTGCCCCACTAAATATTTCAAAGAGGCATCTTCGATTAACTTTAGTCGCAGTATGAAATATGGATTGGGTGTATTACGTGTTTCATTCTCCCACTTTTTTTACACCCTTGGACTCCATAAAAATAAGCGTTACACAACAAAGAAATAAACCAGCTTTAGCATGAAGGAAACACAACGCATCATTCAACTGTTTGAAAAGGGATTTAACGGGATTCCGTGGATAGATGTTAACCTGGTGGATGTATTGGAAAATATTACTCCTGAACAGGCGATCAGAAAGTTATACCCGAATGCGAATTCTATTTGGGAAATTACAAATCACATCATCAGCTGGCGCGAAAATGTTTTGCAACGTGTACAAGGCATTGAAATAAAAACTCCGGTTCATAATTATTTTATGCCTTTGCAAAAAGGCGCCATTACCTGGAAAGAGACATTAAAAAAACTAGGGACTTCACAAAAGGAATGGATTAAATTTTTAAACGATTTTAAAGAACAAGATTTTGAAGTCGTTTATAAGCCCAATGGGATGAATTATTATGAGCACATTCATGGAATTTTGCAACACGACGTTTACCACCTTGGACAGATTGTAATGCTCACCAGATTCATTGAAATGGATAATAACGGTGAGTAATTAGCCTCTTGCTAATTAATTAGAATATACTTTAGAATTTGTTGCCGGAGATCTTTTCCAAAATACAAATCCATTTTTACGATATAATTCAATAAGGGATGGGTATTGCTCTTTAATGTCATCCACCCAACTTATTTTACTCACAAAATAAGTTGGTTTATCAATGTCACCTTTTAACAACCAATCACGGTTTGCGTAGTTTTTATTTGTGGGTGGCATTTTATTGGAATAAAACAAATGCGCATAGCTTTTAAAACCAATTGTTTCTACGTAACAATCTTTCCCTTTCAGGTAAGTATAAAATTCGATCGCTGCGTTTTGAGAATATTTTTCAATTCGAGGTGCGATGACAACAGCAGCGGTACTAATAGCAATGAGGCTACACATAAAAATCACAACCAGTCCGGTTTTCATTTTCTTAAAATACATTAAAAGCAGGAAAGCAATTGTTCCAATGATTAAAATGGATCCTATCATCCATTCATAACCTGTCCAATGCACCTGTGCCTTAAAATTTTCAACCGCAAAATTATCTTCAATAATTCCGGAATTGATAATACGTTGCTTGTTTTTTTCAATAAGCGGAAGAGCAGAAATTGCAAAGCCCAGCAACAAGGATAGAAACAGTAATAAAATACCGTTTATATTTTTCCATTTCATTTCTCCATTCATCAGTTTATAAACACCGTATGCAGACAGAAAACTCAATGGGAAATAGCAAAGGGATGAATAATGAACAATTTTGGTTTTTACAAGGCTAAAGAGAATAAGTACAACAAATAATAAAATGATCATCCATACTTTAAAATATCGTTGGTAAGGTGTATCGAATTGATTTCGTTTAAACGTGTCCAATGCAAATACGGACATTGGGAAACAACCAACCAATAGTACAGCCCAATGATACCATATAGGGCCACCATGGCCAGCATCCTGCGTATTGAACAAACGTACCTGATACGTAAAAAATTCGGTGATAATGGATGAATTGCCTGTAACATAGAGCATTAAAAACCACAACCCTCCTACCAGCATTACTGCTATGCCATATAAGAGGATTTGTTTGATGCTGATGATGGGAGAAAAACGACGCACAATCCAAAAAACAATGAAACACAATCCAATTACAAGTATAGCAACAGGTCCCTTTGTAAGAGCAGCCAAGCCAATGAACAGGGCCGATGCAATCAGATGCAAATGAATCTTATTTTTTTTTATGCGTGTATTGTAATTGATAAATAGCATTAAGAAATAGATACCGCAAAAAATAAAGAGGTTAAACCAAGGATCTATGATGCCCGATTTAAAATAAAAGTGTGGCAGGAAAGAACCAGCATAAACCATTATCCAAACGAGTCCGAATTGTGTATCGTACAATTTGCGACCAATATTAAACAGTACCAATAATGTTACAACTCCACAGATTGCGTTCGGAAGCCGGGCAGCAAATTCATTAACACCAAAAATATTCATAGAAATTGCCTGCATCCATATAAAGATGGGAGGTTTTTCCCAGAAGGGTTGATAGTTTATTTTGACAGAAAAATAATCGTGTGTTACGACCATTTCACGTGCACACTCTGCAAAATTTATTTCGTCCCAGTCAAATAAATGCACGATGCCGAGAAAGGGGACAAATAATAGCAAAGCAGTCAGTGTGATCAGAAGGTTGTATCGTAACGTACTGGAGTGCATTATTGCTTTTTAAAAACTGTGATTAAAGAGTTATCTAATTCTGTTTTATTGGCGTTATTTAAATAGTAAAAAATTATACCTGAAACTGTTACACCAATAAAGGAGCCTACATATACATCTTCAAAAAAATGCTGAGACAGATAAATCCTTGAATAACCAGCCAATAGTGCGACTAAAAAGAGTGCAAATTTAAGGAATTTATCTTTTACAAGAAGCGCTAATGTGAAGTATAAGGAAAAGGCACATGTTGAATGACCGGAAGGGAAGCTATTATATAAATGATTATCGACACCTGGTACCAGGTATAAATCATGAACTCCTTCGAAGAATTTTTTTGGCCGTACGATATCCGCAAACAAGGTATGTTTTAGCAACTGTGTAATTCCCCCTGAAACAATGCTTGATAAACCAACAATTAAAGTAGTCCGAAAACTGACCGTCAACAAGATAATAACAGCCAATACAACCATATACCCATTACCGAGATTGGTAACGTATCTAAAAAACGTATCAAAAAAAGAAGAATGGAAAGAGTTAAATTCCAGATGTGTGGATGCTTTTGTATTGGCAATAATAAGCGCTAATCCACCACAAAGAAAACAGACATAAGGTAATAAAAATGAACGATTGCTTTTAAAAATATCTTTCACAACAACTGGGGGTTACACCACAAAGCTACCTCAATAATTTTGTGGCTTAGTTAGAGCCCAACACATTTAATAGTTTATTTACCTGGCTATCCCAAAGAAGTTTTGAAGTTAACTGATCTGATCCCTCTTCGGCAAAATCTACAATCATTAATGAAATATCTCCCGTTAGTTCATCCCGTTCAATACGAAACTCAAAATAGGTACCTTCAGGTTTATCCAACCATTGCAAGCGCACATATTTTTCTTCTTTAAAGCCAATTAATTTTGCTTTTTGTTCGCTTCCATCCCAGAAAAAGGTAAAAATACCATCCCGAATGTTTACATCATCTGCAAACCATTCTGAGAGTCCACTTGGTGTTGTCAACAATTCATATAAAATTCCGGCAGAGGTACGAACCACGTACTCCAACTCAAACTTACCTTTAGGTTCTTTTTTAGGTGCGGGCGTTTTTTTTGCGCCTTCTGCTGCAATTGACAAAGCCGCCATCGGATTCACAAATGTTTGAATAATACGTGGCTTTTTAGGGGCTTTGCTTTGTTTTTTGGTTGTTTGAATTATTTGTTCAATAAGTTCATCATGAGCAATTTCCGGCTCATCATCATCATTTTTTGATTTTGGTTTTCTTCCCCCTTTACCTTTTTTCTTAACTGGTTTTTCATCAAAACCGTCATCAAATCCAAAATCATCATCACCTATTTTCTTATCTTTTGCACTTATCTTCTCCTGTTTTTTCTCTTTTTGAGTAGTTTTTGGTGGTTGGTCAACTGGTTTTGCTACTTTGGTTGGTTTCTCAGCTTTAGCAGGTTTAACCAGTTGTACTTTTACGGCTTTACTTGCTTTTGCAGGAGCCGGTTTTGTTATTTTTTTAGGATCTGCCTTTTTAGCTTTAACCACAGAAATTGTCTTGGCTATTTTTTTTGCTACCGGTTTAGCCGTTTTCTTTTTAACGGGGGCATTTGCCTTAGCCGATTGAGTTGGCTTGGCAGCTTTTTTTACAAATTTACTTTTTTCAGATTTGCTAACACTCTTATAAACAGCCTTTTTTGCAGGCTTACTTGATTTGGAGGTTTTAGCTTTATTTTTTGAAGGGGTACCTTTTGCTTTTTTGGATGCAACCGGTTTTTTGACTTTTTTTGAAGCCGACTTTGATTTTGTTGCTTTCACTTTTTTCACTTTATAAAGTTGTTGGGTGGCCATTTTGACATGACCCATTAACAAAACTCACGCAATATATAAAAAAATATTAATCCACCAATAACATCCGTCTGTTAAAAATATTAAAAAGGTCTTTCAAATATGGAAAGATAAGTAGTATATTTGCGGCCTCAAAAATCGATACCAGGGTGACTTGGGCGGTTGAGAGGGGTCAAATCCATTATTTGGAGCCTGATTCAAAATAAAATGGCGAGGTAGCTCAGATGGTTAGAGCGCAGGATTCATAACCCTGAGGTCTCGGGTTCAACTCCCGATCTCGCTACGAAGGAAAGCCCGATCTTGGAAAGATTGGGCTTTTGCTATTCTTAGAAGTTAATGGTGAATTTAAAAGTCTCAACCAGGAGATACATACTTATTTGTTAGATAAAAATCTTGAATGCATTCCTAATAAAGATATTTCGTGTGAAATTAAATTTATCTATTCGGATAGTACAACTTATACCAGGGCGTTGCAGCCTTTCGGGAGGGAAGGTTTTTCAAGTGGTATGTTTTCAACACCATACAATTCATGCCGGGTGATTTTCAATGCATATGGTAAAACTATTTCTGCAAAGTTTCAAAATCAAAATCCACTTGTTCAAAATCAGGATAGATAGGCTTCAAACTCAATTCTATCTCTTTCATTTTGATTTTCTTCAGTTAAATAAAATTCTCTTTTGCCTCAGATCGGAATAATGAGTATCAGACTTCTGTTATAAGTTAATTTATTTCTATAATTTTGAGGCTAAAGCATTTTTCATCCCGATATCTATGAAAATAATTACACACATACTTTTCCTCTTAAATCTATTCCATTTACAAGGGTTTGCTCAGCTCAATGGAACAATCCGTGGGAGTGTTAAAGATAAGAATACCCAAGAAACAATTGTCGGTGCTGTTGTTTCGGTCGACGGCACAACCAATGGAACAACAACGGATACGGATGGAAATTATAAGATCAGTTTGCCGGTAGGTACCTATAATTTAAAAGCCTCTATTCTTGGTTATATCACATTAATCAAATACAACATATCACTTACCTCAGGAAATGACCAAACTGTAAATTTCGAATTGGAAACAACCTCTTCTCAACTTGGTGAAGTTACCGTAACATTTGATAAAGGAAAATCGGTTGTTGCAACGGATATGATTACACCATTATCGGTACAGCAGCTTACAACAGAAGAAATTAAAAGTAACCCGGGAGGAAGTTTTGACGTGTCACGTGTTATTCAAACCTTACCGGGTGTGGGAGGTTCAGGAGGTGGTGCTTCAAGAAATGATGTTATTATAAGAGGGGGTGCACCAAATGAAAATGTATATTATTTGGATGGAATAGAAATTCCTATACTAAATCACTTTCAAACACAAGGGAGCTCCGGCGGCGCACAGGGTATTTTAAATGTCTCTTTTATTGAAGATGTAAAATTAAGTTCTTCTGCGTTTGATGCGAAATACGATAATGCCTTGGCATCTACTTTTGTTATCAATCAGCGTCAGGGAAATCCGGAAAAAATCGGAGGAAATGTACGCTTAAGTTTTACTGAAGCCGTTGCCACTTTAGAAGGACCTCTTGGTAAAAAAACCGATTTCTTATTGTCGGGTAGAAAATCTTATCTGGATTATTTGTTTAAATTGATCGACCTACCCATCCGTCCGAATTTTTACGATTTTCAATACAAGGTCACACATCGCCTGAATGAGAAAAACACACTTACAGCAATCGGCGTTGGAGCCATTGATAATTTCTCCTTTGGAACAACAAAAAACGCAAGCCCTGAAAACGAATACCTCCGAAGATCACTACCCATCATTCAACAATGGAATTATACAACAGGCTTTACGTGGAAACGCCTGATCAATAAAGGATATAGTACCTTATCGCTGAGCAGGAACATGTTTAATAACCAGATTGACCGGTTTCAAGACGCACAATATGATAATGAATCAAAAAGAAATTTCGAACTTCGTTCCCAGGAAATAGAAAACAAATTAAGAATAAATGTCAATAAATATATCAATGGATGGAAAATTTCCTACGGTGCAGTTGGGCAATATGTAAAATACAATACCAACCTTTTTAATAAATTATCGAATCCTGTTTATGATACCACGGGAAATATACTTTTTCCGGCAAGGATTATTCGATTTGAAAGCAGCTTGGAGTTTTTTAAGTATGGTGCTTCTTTTCAAGTAGCAAAAAATGTATTCAATGAAAAATTATTGGTTTCATTGGGATTAAGAACGGATATGAATTCGTTTATGGAAAAAGGAAATAATCCTTTGAATACCCTTTCTCCAAGATTATCTCTCGCTTATCATCTAACATCCCAATTTGATCTAACCGGATCAATCGGCAGGTATTATAAAATACCCACATATACCAGCTTAGGCTATACAGATGCGAATGGAGTATTCGTTAATAAATCCATGAAGTATATTCAATCCAATCACTATGTGTTGGGGACTCAATTTCTTCCCACAACGGCATTGCGTTTCACACTGGAAGGGTTTTTCAAGCAATACAGCAATTACCCCGTATCCATCGTTAATGGAACATCCCTGGCTAACCAAGGCGCTGACTTTGGCTCTATTGGAAGCGAAGCCATCCAAAGTACTGGCAAAGGAGAAACCTATGGTATAGAATTCTTTGTACAGCAAAAACTAATAAAAAAAATATTTTATGTTTTCAGTTATACCTTTGTTAAAAGTAGCTATTCCGGAATAGATAAAAAGCTGATCGCTTCCTCCTGGGACAACCGGCATTTGATTTCAACTACTGTCGGATTTAACTTTGGTAAAAACTGGCAATTGGGTTTAAAATACAGGTTTGCAGGCGGGACACCTTACACACCATTCGATTTGGATGTTTCTCAGCAAAACTATACAGTATTAGGAACAGGTGTACTTGATTATTCAAGAATCAACTCTGAACGGTTGAATAATTTCAATCAATTAGATTTACGATTGGATAAAAAAATAAATTTCAAAAAAGCGAGTTTAGTTGTATTTATTGATTTTCAAAATGTGCTACTTTCTGTTCAATACGCACCTCCCTATTATACCTTTAAACGCAAAACAGATAATTCCGGATTTGAAACAACAGATGGTAAAGAGTTACAAACGGATGGCTCAAACGGCATACCGCTGCTTTTAAAGAATGAAAGTAAAAATATTACTCCTTCTATTGGATTTATCTTTGAGTTTTAATATTCTGCTTTTCCATCCTGCATAAGGATGACAGTTATTAATGAGGTAAACGGTTCCTCATCAATCCATAGGTCCAGGTACCAGCAATGGCACTTAATAAAGTAATTAATATAACTGTTGCTCCTGATCCGATCAATGCAAACAAGGGTCCCGGGCACGCTCCTGTGAGTGCCCAGCCAAAACCAAACAGCAAACCACCATAAACTTGTCCTTTATTAAATTGTTTCGGATGGAAAGTTATTGCTTCACCGTAAATAGTTTTAATATTGAATTTTTTGATCAGCCAAACGGAAATCATTCCAACTGCGATAGCACTTCCTATTATTCCAAACATATGAAATGATTGCAAACGGAACATCTCTTGTATTCGAAACCAGCTTACTATTTCGGCTTTAACGAATACAATACCGACTAGTATTCCTGTAATCAGGTATTTCAAATTGTAATACCATTTATGTTGTAAGCGGCTCTCATTTATACAGATTGTATCAAGGGAACGAACCTCAAAATCTGTATTCTCATTTTTACTTGTATGATGCATTTGAATTTGATTAAAGTGAAAGAATAATTGGTAAAATTAGGTTTGCCATAATGAAACCACCTGTCATAAAACTGATGGTAGCAATAAGCGATGGCCATTGCAAAGTGGATAACCCCATGATGGCATGTCCGCTTGTGCAACCGCCGGCATAGCGTGTTCCAAATCCCACTAAAAATCCGCCTCCTACCATTACTAAAAATCCTTTAATTGTAAAGAGCGTTTTCCAGTTTATTATGTCAATTGGAACAAGATTGTCATAATTGTTGATGCCATACCCGACCAATTCTGCTGCAAGATTGGCGTTTACAAAAACAGGATTGGAACTACGCAAAAATTGAACAGCAAGCATTCCACCTAAAAAAATTCCAGACACAAAAAACAGATTCCATACTTCTTTTTTCCAATCGTACTTAAAAAAAGGGATATTGGCCGGAACACAGGCTGCACAAATATGTCGCATCGAAGAGCTGATACCAAATGATTTGTTTCCAAGAATCAGAAGTGCAGGCACTATGAGTCCGATTAAAGGACCTGCAATATACCAGGGCCAGGGTTGTTTTATAAATTCTATCATATACTTTAATTATCCGATTTGATGTAATGCTCGTTTCACCTGTTCCAAGGCAGAGAACATTTGTTTTAAAAAGTTTATCATTATATATTTTTCTTAAGGTTAATTCAGAATTTTACTTGGACATACAAAATTAGTTTGTGATACCTCTGTCTTGGCAATAGCATTGAATCCTCCTTCAATTTCCGTAAAATTTCGATAGCCCCTGGCTTGTAAAATACTTGCGGCTATCATGCTACGGTACCCTCCTGCACAGTGCAGATAAAAATGTTGGCTGGGATCGATATCCTTAATCCAGTCATTAATATATGCTAGTGGTTTATTGTATGCATTTTCCACATGTGTGGCAGCATACTCACTTTCTTTTCGAACATCAATAACTTTACTCTCAGCTGTTTTTATCTGTGAAGCAAATTGCTTTGCCGTGATTCGGTTAACGAAATCTGTTTCCTTACCAGATTTTTTCCAAGTTTCATAGCCCCCGTCCAGGTGTCCAAGTACATGATCGAAGCCAACCCGACTGAGACGTGTTACGGCTTCTACTTCTTTTCCTGCATCGGTGACAAGTAAAACTGGTTGCATAACATCCACGATTAAAGTTCCAGCCCATGGAGCAAAATCGCCGTTCAAACCGATATTGATCGACTGAGGAATAAACCCTTTTGCAAAATCTGAATCATTTCTAGTATCAATAATCAATGCTCCTGTGGCTGTAGCAGTACGTTCAAATTCATGAGCATTAAGTTTTTTCATACCGTGTTTTAATACTTCATCAAAACTATCATATCCCATTTTGTTCATGGCTACATTCATTCCGAAATAAGCAGGAGGCGGTAAAAGCCCATCGGTAACAGCTTTAATGAATGTCAGTTTGCTAGGTTGATTCAATGCGTAATTGATCTTCTTTTGATTACCCAATGTGTCGACAGTTTCCTTCATCATATTTTTTCCGCAAGCGGACCCGGCTCCATGCGCTGGGTAAACAACTATATCATCGGGTAAAGGCAGGATTTTGTTATACAGACTTTCGTAAAGTAGTCCAGCAAGCTCGTCCTGTGTCATGTGTGCTGCTTTTTGAGCAAGATCAGGACGTCCCACATCACCTAAAAAAAGTGTGTCCCCACTAAACAAAGCCGTTTCTTTACCGTTCTCATCCAGCAATAAAAAGCACGTGCTTTCTAACGTATGTCCTGGTGTGTGTATTACCTTTATTTTTATTTTTCCGACTGTAAAAATTTCATTATCCTGTGCAGAGATACAATTGAACCCGCAGTCGGCATTGGGTCCATAAACAATAGCCGCATTTGTCTTCTTGCTTAAATCGAGGTGACCGCTTACAAAGTCGGCATGAAAGTGTGTTTCGAAAATGTAGCGTAGCTTTACATTATCTTTTTCCAATCTGTCCATATAGGGCTGTGTTTCGCGCAAGGGATCTATGATCGCTGCTTCGCCTTCAGATGTGATGTAATAAGCGCCTTGCGCGAGGCACCCGGTATAAATTTGTTCTATTTTCATTTTTTATTTCGTTTATTATTAATACAAAATTAAGTACTGTAGCATTCATATACTGCTACTATAGTTACATAACAAATTATTTAAAAATTATTTCTTTTACGAGAATATAAACACCCATTGTTAGAACAAACCATCCAAAGGCTGGTTTTAACTTCTTACTGTCAATTTTTGTCGCCAAATAATTTCCAATCAGTATACCAATGCTGGCAATAAATGAAATAATTAACAGAAACGACCAATCAACAGAATGGTGGGAAAGGGAAAACAAGAAGCCAGCAAGTGAGCTAAAGGTAATAATTGCAAGAGAGGTACCGATAGCTTTTTGAACAGGCATTTTGATCAGATTTACCAAAACAGGAATAATAAGAAAACCACCACCAGCACCGATTAACCCTGTAAGTGTCCCTGTAAATAGTCCTTCCGCCAATAAGAGCATTTGATAGCTATTCTGGTTTTCCTTCGTTTCATTTTTTAACTTCTTCTCTTTTCTAATCATACTGTAAGAAGCGGCGATCATCAATAAAGCAAAAATCAACATCAATAAAACAGGTTTTGTCACTGTAAAAGCACCTAATTTGAACAGCTCCAGTGGAATTGCAGGAAGGAGAAACATTCGTGTGAAAAAAACGGCTATTACTGACGGTATACCAAAAATCACAACTACCTTAATATCCACCCACCCTTTTTTGAAGTAGGCTAAGGAACCCGCAAAACTAGTAGTACCTACTATAAAAAGCGAGTACACAATCGCTAAGACTTCATTAACATTAAATAGATAAACCAATACAGGAAGCGTAAGAATACTACCTCCACCGCCAATCAGACCTAATGATATCCCAATAAGCACTGCCGCAAAATAACCAGCTATTTCCATTTATTTTTTGAATTGTAGTGCAAAAGTGCATCAATAAAAAAGCTGGTACAGCTACTTTAGTTACACAAGCGTAATTTTGTTTCTTCCAAGAATAAGTGTTCCACTATCTTCCAGCTGTTTTAACAGCCTGGATACAACAACCCTGGCAGTTCCTAGTTCATTCGCCAATTGCTCATGAGTAATGCTCAAGATATTACTGTTTCCTAGTTCCTTTTTCTTTTGTAGCAGAATTAGTAATCGTTCATCAACTTTTTTGAAAGCAATGGCATTGATAATTTCTAATAGTTCCTCAAAACGCTTGTGATACAATCGGAATATATAATCCAACCATTGTGGATATTCTTTTATGAAAAGAGACACTTTATCCATAGGCAAAAAAAGGATCTCTGCATCTTCTTCCACTTCAGCTCTAACCTTACTGGTTTCATTATGAAGCCCGCCAAGAAATGACATGATACAACTTTCACCGGCTTTTATGTAGTAAAGTAAAATCTCACGTCCATCTTCCTCTGTTCTTATCACTTTCATCAGTCCCTTAACAACGATGGGAATGGATCGGATAATTGCATCTTCGCTGAGAATGATGTTTCCAGCTTTATAACTTTTTATAACACTGTATTTGTTTAACTGTTCTATCAGTTGTGGTGACGATTTAAATTCTGCAATCTCTTCTAAATTTTCCATGTAATAGGATAAATAATTCATTATAGTTACTGATATTGTATCAAACAACTTATCTTTTTGTTTCGCATATCATAAACTTTCAATGTCAAATCAATATTTGCTATTGTAATACTGTAGCAAAGAAACTGCATCATATTATTTTCCCAAATGATTATAGTCATCCAATTTGGAAAACGATCAGGTTATTGAATGATCTTAATCATGTAGAAATTTTTAGACTATTATTTTATTTGCATTAAAATTCTTATTATGTTAACACGAACTATAAACATCTGGCTGGACAATTATGATGATATTTTCTCAGATTTTGATCCTAGGCCCTATTCGGAAAGAACATTATCAGATGATTTTCTAATAGAGGTTCGTAAAGTATGCAGTGAAACAAGTGAAAACGCTAATGAATTTATCTTGCAATTACCAGCTGTAAAACGTAACTCCGAGATCGAGGTAATTCTTGTTAAACGATTGCATACGCATATCAAACAAAACTATCAACGATTTAAAAATTTCAATAAAAGCATTCGAAAAAAAGCCACATTAACATTACTGGTAGGGCTTTTATTAATGATGGGAGCCGGATACCTATCAGCTTTAAATTCAAGGAGCTTTTTTCTGAATGCTCTTTTGGTATTGGTAGAACCTGCTGGCTGGTTCTTGGTTTGGTATGGACTAGATGAAGTATTCTATCGAACTAAGCAGAATAAAAACGAACTAGAATTTTACAGCATAATT
>DAORKB010000087.1:0-13341 GCA_035439365.1 Bacteroidia bacterium | reverse complement strand
CATTTGCGGGAAAAACAACACATCTTGTATCGACGGTGCATTGGTCATGATCATCGCCAAGCGGTCAATTCCAATACCAATTCCCGATGTTGGTGGCATTCCATATTCCAATGCACGTAAAAAATCCTGATCAATAAACATGGCTTCATCATCACCACGTTCCATTAATTTCACCTGGTCTTCAAAACGTTCACGTTGATCCAACGGATCATTTAATTCGGAGTAAGCATTGGCCAACTCTTTACCATTCACCATCAACTCAAAACGCTCCACCAATCCTGGTTTACTGCGGTGCTTTTTGGTAAGCGGACTCATTTCAACCGGGTAATCGGTAATAAACGTTGGTTGAATATAATTGCCTTCGCATTTTGCTCCAAAAATTTCATCAATCAATTTTCCTTTACCCATGCTGTTATCTGTTGCTATATGCAATTGTTTGCATACACCACGCAAACCTTCTTCATCCATTGCACTGATATCAATTCCGGTGAATTCTTTAATGGAATCAAACATCGTGATGCGTTTGAAAGGACGCTTAAAATCAACTACTTTATCTCCCACCTGAACCTGTGTGGTACCATTCAGATCCAATGCAATTTTTTCGATCAGCTCTTCTGTAACATCCATCATCCAGTTGTAGTCCTTATACGCTACATAGAGCTCCATTACAGTAAACTCAGGGTTATGCGTACGATCCATCCCTTCGTTACGGAAGTTTCTGGAAAATTCATAGACCCCATCAAACCCCCCAACAATAAGGCGTTTTAAATACAATTCGTTGGCAATACGCAGATACATTGGCATATCCAGTGTGTTGTGATGTGTAATAAACGGCCGTGCTGTTGCACCACCCGGAATTGCTTGTAATACAGGAGTATCTACTTCCAGGTAACCTTTCGAATTGTAAAAATTACGAATGGTGTTCACCATTTTGGTGCGTTTGATAAATGTTTCTTTTACTTGTGGATTGATGATGAGATCCACATAACGTTGACGGTAGCGGAATTCAGGGTCTGTCACCTCATCAAATGCATTCCCTTGTTCATCACGCTTAACAACTGGCAACGGATGCAACGATTTGCTTAGCATTACAAATGAAGTTGCATGAATGGAAATCTCCCCAACTTTTGTAATGAACGCAAAACCAGTTACGCCAATAATATCACCTATATCACTGTGTTTTTTAAATAAAACATCAAATGTCGATTTGTCTTCGCCAGCACAAATATCATCTCTGCGTACATACAATTGGATTCTCCCAGTTGCATCCTGTAAGCTAACAAAGCACGCTTTTCCCATATCACGAATACTCATAATACGACCTGCAATACTAATGTTTTTGTATGCTTCTGCTTTTTCAGGTGTAAAATTTTCCAGAATATCTTTCGCGTTTGCATTTACTTCATATAAAGCAGCTGGATATGGGTCAATACCCATCTTTTTTATATCTTCTAATTTACCACGTCTGATAACTTCTTGTTCGCTTAACTCTGTACTCATTTTTATACTGATTTTTTAAGGATAGACTTGTTTTTACAGTCTGCAAATATAATGTATTCAGCACTTTTTTTATCATGATTGTCCATTTATTTACCGTATTTTGAAGTTCTGAGCAGGTATTTATTATAAAGTACGAAACAAAATTGTATTTTTACCCGTCTAAAATTGATTTAAACCCCATGAAAAATTTAGTAGCAAACTTTTCAAAACAATTAACTGAAGCTATTTCCATTGGTAGCAATGCTAAGTTAACAGCGTATACAAACAAAATTAATAATGTTTTAATCTGTGGCCTTGGAGGCTCTGGTATTGGTGGTAGCATTGTTACCCAATTGGTAACGCCATCTGCAACCGTTCCAATTGATAGCAGCAAGGGATATTTTATACCCGGTTATGTAAATGAAAATACACTTGTCATTATCTCTTCTTATTCCGGAAATACAGAGGAAACATTGCAATGTATGGAACAAGCCATTCAAAAAAAGGCGAAGATCGTTTGCATTACTTCAGGTGGAAGCGTCGAAAAAATTGCGAAAGAAAAGGGGTTTGATCATATAATTGTACCGGGTGGAATGCCACCACGTTCTTGTCTTGGATACTCTCTCGTTCAATTGTTTTACATACTTGGCTTTTTCAAAATTATTACTAACGATTATGTATCTGACCTAAAAGCAGCTGTTAAGTTAATCGATCAGGAGGAAGCTGCTATTATTGAAGAAGCAACTGAAGTGAGTAAGCAATTGATCGGTAAACTTCCTGTAATATATGCTACTACCTATAATGAGGGTATTGCCATTCGTCTCCGTCAGCAATTAAATGAAAATTCAAAAATTTTATGCTGGCACCAGATTATTCCAGAAATGAATCACAACGAATTAGTTGGTTGGACGCAGAAAAATGATAATCTTGCAGTTGTATTCCTGTTAGACAAAGATGAGTACTCCCGTAACTTAGCCCGAGTTGATATTAATAAAGAAGTAATAAAAAAATACACCAATACAATTATTGATATTCAATCTAAAGGAAACTCTGCAATTGAAAAAGCGATTTATTTCATTCACCTGGGCGACTGGATATCAGTGATACTTGGAGAATCGAGAGGAGCAGACTTGATGGAAATAAAAGTGATTGAACATTTAAAATCCGCATTATCTAAAATTTAAGATTAATTGAAAGGATGACTAAGTCATCCTTTTTATTTATATACATCCTTGCAAACCGTAAAATATATTGATTTAGGGCTGATTGATTATAAACAAGCCTGGCAGTTCCAGGAAAAGTTATTCAATGAAGTTGTTGATACAAAAATCAACAACCGTACCTGTGCACCTGAACTTCAAAAGCCAACTTCCAGTTATCTTCTTTTTTGCGAACATCCCCATGTATATACCCTTGGTAATTCTGGTAAAAAAGAGAACCTGCTTATAAACGAACAGGAACTTGAAGAAAAAAACGCAAGCTACTACAAAATAAACAGAGGTGGTGATATTACCTATCATGGGCCCGGACAAATTGTTGGTTATCCTATCCTTGACCTTGATAATTTTTTTACTGATATACATAAATACCTTCGTTTGCTTGAAGAGACCGTTATACGTACACTTGCCGAATATGATATAAAAGCGGAACGAAGCACTGGTGAAACGGGCGTATGGCTGGATGTTGCAGATCCTTTAAAGGCACGTAAAATCTGTGCAATGGGTGTTCGTGCCAGCAGGTGGGTAACGATGCATGGCTTTGCATTAAATGCAAATGTTGATCTGAATTACTTTTCAAACATTATTCCTTGTGGCATTCAAAACAAAGCTGTGACCTCTTTACACAAGGAATTGGGGCGTCGTGTTGAGGAAGAAGAACTCAAGCAAAAATTAAAAAAACATTTTGCGCAACTTTTTGATTGTACGTTGGAAAGTTAAAAAATGAAATCTAAGATTCAGAATACATTTTAACACAGAGGCTCCACAATTCAATTGTATGAACAAAGAAAAACCCATTTCCATTTTTTGGTTCCGTAGAGATCTACGCTTAGAGGATAATGCCGGTTTGTATCATGCATTGAAAGAACAGGAAAACGTTTTACCAATTTTTATTTTTGATACAGACATTCTGAATCGGCTTGAAAACAAGGAGGATCGACGGGTTGAATTTATTTACGAAAATTTAAAAGAATTAAAAGAGAAACTCGAAAAACAAGGCACATCGTTACTCGTATTGCATGATACAGCACCCCAGGCTTTCGAAAGTCTGATTAAAAAATATAATTTAAACGCTGTATACACCAATCATGATTACGAGCCTGCTGCAATTAAACGGGATGAATCGATTCACAAACTACTTGCAAAACATCACATTGAATTTAAAACATTCAAGGATCAGGTTATCTTCGAAAAAAATGAAGTTACAAAAGATGATGGTTTACCCTACACTGTTTTTACACCTTACATGCGCAAATGGAAAAATGCGCTCAATGATTTTTATTTGAAATCCTACCCAACAAAAAAATATTTTCCCCGGTTTTTACCTGTAGAAGCATTTTTATTTCCAACACTTAAAGAAATTGGTTTTCGACCCACCGGTTATTGTTATGCAAAGCCTACTGTAGATAAAAGCAAAATCAGTGTGTATGATAAACAACGTGACTACCCGGCCATACACGGCACCACAAGATTAAGCGTGCATTTGCGTTTTGGTACGGTAAGTATACGGCAATTGGTAAACATTGCACGTGAGTTAAATGAAACCTGGTTAAATGAATTGATATGGCGGGAATTTTATATGCAGATACTCTTTCATTTTCCGCATGTTGAAAAAAGTTCATTCAAAAAACAATACGATGAAATAAAATGGCGGAACAATGAAAAAGAGTTTCAGGCCTGGTGCGAAGGTAAAACAGGTTATCCCATTGTAGATGCCGGTATGCGTGAATTAAACACAACCGGCTTTATGCACAATCGCGTACGTATGATCACTGCCAGTTTTTTAATCAAACATTTATTAATTGACTGGAGATGGGGCGAAGCTTATTTTGCAGAAAAATTATTTGATTTTGATTTAGCTGCTAACAATGGTGGCTGGCAATGGGCCGCCAGTTCGGGGTGCGATGCTGCTCCTTACTTTCGTATTTTTAATCCAACAGAGCAAACCAAACGTTTTGATCCGGATCAGAAATATATAAAAAAATGGGTGCCCGAATTGGAAGAATTAAGTTATCCTGCACCTATTGTGGAGCATAAATTTGCAAGAGAACGTGTGTTACTTGTATATAAAAAGGCATTGGATAAAAAATAAATTAACCAGCTGTTTAAACTTAGCAAGCGGTGTGAGCAGTCTCTGTCCGGGCGGACACAACACACGCATTATCACGTATTTTTGCAGAGTGCTCTATTTACTTTCTTGATCCCATCTTTTTAATTTTCGAATCCAACCAAATCTGCATATCGAAAAAATAAAACGCAACTTTTTCAATAGGATCTTTTCCTATTTCGTTCAGTTCTTCCTGAAATGATTTAAGAAATTTGATCATCTTTTTAGATTCTTCTACATGAATAAATCCTTTTAAAAAACGAAGCAAAGCAATTTCAAATTTATACGCTGGTTTTTTACTTAACAACAATTGAAAGGATTTCAAAAGAGAATCCACTTTCTCAATATTCTCCAGCTCATAGTGAATAATGATTTCGCTCAAACGGGCATTTGTATAAAAATCAGAATACGTTTCAATTTCTTCACTGTTTAAAATTCGATTGTTCCATTGCAACGCTTTACGAAACGATTCGGCCATTATACACAGCTCAACAATGTTTGTATAAATAGAGAGCTGAAAAGGCTTTCCCATTTGATTTTCATATACAGCCAGCTGTTTTTCAATGCGTGGCAACAACTCCATTCCTTCATCAAATGTTCCTTTTGCCACATGATATGAAATTTCTTTAGGGAGCACATACTCCACCACACGAATTTTTTCAGTTTCTGAAGAAACATTTATAGATTTCAATTTTTTAACTGTATCCATCACCTCCTCAAATAATCCTATCGTTTGCTGTATATTCATAAGATTATTCAATCCAACCAGATAATTATTGATTTCTTGTGTTAATAAAAACGGGTTTGATTCCATATGCCGAATATAGCTTTTGGTTGTTTCATATGTTTTTTGAAAATCTCCTTCATTTGACCCTATAAAATTGAACCTTCCAATACATTGAAGGAGTCAGCCGTATACAATCAGGATCATCGGTTCAAAATATTTTTTACCAACATTTCCAGTGAAACCATTACTTTAAAATGGGAGGTTATTTCAAACGATTTGGTAGATGGCTGGGACTGCTATATCTGTGATAATATGTCCTGTTGCAAAGGCGTACCTCAAAATGGAGCAATGCCTTATATTGATTCGGGATTCGATGCGTATTTAGCTTTAAATGTGAATCCAAAGGCAATTTCAGGGGCTGGTACATTAAAAATTTTTATATACGATGAGGAAAACCCATCAGCCGGTGATACACTAACCTGGATCGTTAATTCAACAACAAACGGAATACAAACAATCGATCTGAATTCGAGTATTGCTGTATTTCCAAATCCAGCTTCTGACTATGTAACGATTGATATGCGTGCAGCTTTATTACCTTTCAACACAATTGCGCTATACAATACAGCCGGACAATTACTGATAGAAAAGACAGTGAACAGTACACAGGAAAGGATAGATTTGACGACCTTTCCGGAAGGATCATATCGATTTATACTGCGGGATAAGCAAAGAAATCAGGCCATAAAAACGGTGATAAGGCACTGAAAACCACCCACTGTTCACGGCTCCGCTCGAACGGAAACTTACACATGTTTTAACCAAACTTTAAACTGTTTGCACTATAATTTTTAGATCCTCTGGTCAAACAGGTATACTATTAGTGCTTTACCCCAACAACCGAACTAAAATTTTTGCGTTTCTTTCCTAAGAAAATCGCAAGGATTATTTCAATCGCCCTAGCATGGAATGATTTATTGCTTTATCTTTGCGAAAATTTTTTCCAGTGATCAATAAAAAAATAGAATTTCTATCTGAATACACATAACCCTCAATAAACTTACATCAACACCCACACTCGTTACATTTTATGGAAAGGAAAATAAATACACTGTTAGTAGCAAACCGCGGCGAGATTGCTATCCGTATTTTACGAGCAGCCAATGAACTGGATATTCGTACAATTGCAATTTTTACTTATGAAGACCGGTATTCCTTACATCGATATAAAGCAGATGAAGCGTATCAAATTGGTAATGATAACGATCCTTTAAAGCCTTATCTGGATATTGAATCCATTATTGCATTAGCGAAAAAACAAGGTGTTGATGCGATCCATCCAGGTTATGGATTTTTATCAGAGAATACCCGGTTTGCTTACAGATGTCGTGAAGAAGGAATTATTTTCGTTGGCCCTGACCCTGAAATTATGGAACAGTTGGGTGATAAGATTGCTGCTAAAAAAGTTGCTATCGACACACAGGTTCCTATCATTGAGAGTAATAAAGAAAATTTAACATCTGTTGATATTGCTTTAAAAGAAGCAAAACGGATTGGTTTTCCGATCATCTTGAAAGCTACAGCTGGTGGTGGAGGTAGAGGAATGCGTGTAATCAGAAAAGAAGATGAACTGGAAAAATCATTTTTGGAAGCAAAAAGAGAAGCGGGGAATGCATTTGGAGATGACACCATTTTTATCGAAAAATTTATTGAGCGTCCTAAACATATTGAAGTACAAATATTGGGAGACAAACACGGCAACCTTGTACATTTATTTGAGCGCGATTGTTCCGTTCAACGCCGTTTTCAAAAAGTGGTGGAAGTAGCACCAGCTCCTGATTTAAAACAAGAAACAAAAAATAAATTATACGAATACGCATTACGCATTTGTAAACATGTAAAATACAACAATGCCGGTACTGTTGAATTTTTAGTGGATGAGGACGAAAATGTTTATTTCATTGAAGTAAATCCTCGTGTACAAGTAGAACATACTGTGACAGAAGAGATCACCGGAATTGATATTGTACGCAGTCAATTGTTGATCGCCAGTGGACATGCACTTTCCTCTCCGGGTATTTTCATTAACAGCCAGGAAGAAATCAAGGCAAATGGATTTGCGATTCAATGCCGTATTACAACAGAAGATCCCCGTAATAATTTTAAACCGGATTATGGAACCATCATTGCCTACCGCAATGTAGGAGGTTATGGAATTCGTATCGATGAAGGAAGTTCGTATGCAGGAGCCAAAATTTCTCCTTTCTTTGATTCCATGCTGGTGAAAGTAACAGCATCCGGCAGAACATTAAAAGGTACTAGCAAACGTTTACACAGAGCGTTAACAGAGTTTCGTATACGCGGTTTAAAAACCAATATTCAGTTTCTGGAGAACGTTATTCGTCACCCTGTTTTTCAGGAAGGAAAAGCAACTGTAAAATTTATTGAAGAGTTTCCGGAGTTGTTTCAGTTTAAAATAAAACTGGATCGTGGAACACGTTCTTTGCTTTATTTGGCGGATGTTACTGTAAATGGAAATCCGGATGTAAAAAAGATTGATCACTCCAAAATTTTTGAAACACCAAAAATTCCTGTTTTCAATCGTTCTGAACCAATGCCTTCAGGAACCAAACAAAAACTAACCGAACTTGGTCCTGAAAAATTTGCACAATGGTTAAAAAATGAAAAAGCCGTAAAGTTTACAGACACTACATTCCGTGATGCACATCAATCACTATTAGCAACGCGTTTCCGGACGATTGATATGATGAAAGTGGCAGAAAGTTTTGCACACAATCATCCTCAATTATTCTCCATGGAAGTTTGGGGAGGCGCTACATTTGATGTATCCATGCGCTTTTTACATGAATGTCCATGGAAACGTTTGCAACAATTCCGTGAAGCTATTCCAAATATTTTATTGCAAATGTTGATTCGTGGTTCCAATGCCATTGGTTATACCGCATATCCGGACAACCTGATTGAAACATTCGTAGAAAAATCATGGGAAAATGGCATTGATGTATTCCGCATTTTTGATTCGCTAAACTGGCTGGATAACATGATGGTGAGCGTCAAAGCGGTAAAAGAACGTACAGGAGGTATTGCAGAATCCTGCATTTGTTATACCGGTGATATTCTTGATCCGAAGAAAGCGAAATACAATTTGCAATATTACCTTGATCTTGCAAAACGCCTGGAAGATGCAGGTTCACATATTCTTGCCATCAAAGACATGTCGGGTTTATTAAAACCTTATGCTGCGGAATTATTAGTGAAAGAATTGAAAAAATCAATTGATATTCCAATTCATTTACATACACATGATACATCCTCTATTCAGTCGGCAACCTATTTCAAAGCAATAGAAGCGGGTGTAGACGTAGTGGATGTTGCGTTGGCGTCTATGTCAGGTTTCACATCTCAACCTAACTTTAACTCTATTGCTGAAGGTTTAAAAGGAACACCTCGTTATGAACCCTTAAATATTGATTCATTAAACGAGTTTTCAAACTATTGGGAAACCGTTCGTGAATATTATTATCCATTCGAATCAGGCTTGAAAGCAGGAACTGCAGAGGTTTATAAACATGAGATTCCGGGTGGACAATATTCCAATTTAAAACCCCAGGCATATTCATTAGGCTTGGGTGATAAAATGGATGAAATTAAAAAGGCTTATGAAGAAGTGAACGAATTGTTTGGAGATATTGTAAAAGTAACACCGTCTTCTAAAGTGGTAGGCGATATGGCTCTTTTCATGGTTTCCAATAATTTGAAAAAAGAAGATGTGCTGGTAACAGGAGAAAAATTATCTTTCCCTGAATCTGTAAAAAGCTTTTTTAAAGGGGATCTGGGACAACCTTTGGGTGGTTTCCCGGTTACATTGCAGAAACTCATTTTAAAAGATGATGTACCGTATACCGACCTTCCGAATGCACATCTGAAACCCATAGATTTGGATGCTGAATTTGCTGCTTTTAAGCAAAAATTTGATCCTTGCCTGACTTTCCTTGACTTTTTATCCTATAAATTTTATCCAAAAGTATTTGAAGAGTACTTTAAGTTTTATGATGTTTATGGGAATGTGAGCCAGGTACCAACCCCTGCCTTCTTCTATGGAATGAAAAACAGGGAGGAAATATTAATTGAAATTGCTAAAGGGAAGACCATTGCTGTACGTTTATTAAACATTGGAGATGCCGATGAAAACGGAACAAGAACGGTTTATTTCCGCTTAAATGGACAAACCAGGGCAATTGATATTAAAGATAAGAAACTGAATATAGCAACCATTTCCAACCGCAAAGCAAGTGGAGAAACGGAGATTGGAACCCCACTTCAGGGAATGATTTCCAAAATATTTGTGAAAGAGGGAGATACAGTTGCTAAAAATACACCTTTATTTACCATTGAAGCCATGAAAATGGAAACCACCATTACGGCTCAGAAAGAATTGAAAGTAAAGCGGATACATTTAAAAGAAGGGAATATGGTGGAGTCTGATGATCTTATTTTGGAGTATTAAATCGGATTCTGGACTAAATTCTATTTTTTAGTATCCTGAATTAGCCTAAACGAATAATTTCAAAAATCTTTGGGCTAACGAAATAAACCCTTATGAAACCAGTGAATTTATTACATTATTGATGTTTTTGTCATTTTGGGTCTTGTTTTTTTATAGATAATTTGACTTGATCTGCCTTATTTTTTTGATGACATTTGCTTCAGTATATTTAAATAATGTAAACAATGGTTTTAGAGAGCTAAATTGTAATGTAAAAGAGTATACAAAACGCCGGAGCAATCCGGTGTTTTTTTTTGCTCAAATCCCACTTACCGATTCTCCTATTCCACTCACCTAATATCTTCAAAAAACAAAGTCTTCAATCCCTTTTACCCGTAATTTTGTATTCGAAATTATGTCAGCTCCCGAAAAAATAGTAGAGGTTAAAAACCTGGTAAAACATTACGGAAAGTTTAAAGCCGTTGAAAATGTTAGCTTCGACGTATACAGAGGCGATGTTTTTGGTTTTCTCGGACCAAATGGTGCCGGCAAAAGCACCACCATTCGCACCATGCTTTCATTGATAAGGCCAACTTCCGGCGACCTTCATCTATTCGGAAAAGAATTATCTGCAAATAGAAATTACATTCTTAGAAAAATCGGCTGTATTGTTGAAAAGCCCGATTTTTATAAATACCTCTCTGCACAAAAGAATATTGAAATTTTTGCACGCGTTTCCGGTATTTCCGTTGATAAAAAAAAGGTACAGGAAATTATTGAATTTGTTGGATTAAAAGGCCGCGAAAAAGATAAAGTTGGTGGATTTTCGCATGGGATGAAACAACGCCTGGGAATTGCTCAAACATTGATACACGATCCAGAATTGATTATCCTTGATGAGCCCACAACCGGACTCGATCCACAAGGGATCATTGATATCCGTAATCTTATTTTGCAATTAAAAAACGAACGCAACAAAACGATTGTTCTTTCTTCACATATCCTTTCCGAAATTGAATTGATCGCTAACCGCCTGGTGATCATCAACAAAGGCAAGAGTCTTGTACAAGGCTCTGTCAGCGAACTTTTGAATGCACAGGAATTAATTGTTGCTTTTTCTGTTGACAATGCTGAGAAGGCAAAAGAGGTACTGCAACAACAAAACATGCAACAGTTGATTAGTAAAATTGAAGAAAACAATTTATTACTTCACCTTTCACAACAGGAAATACCTGTCATCAACAAATTATTTTGCAACAATGGTGTAAACGTTTTTTCAATTGAATCAAAACGTAAACTGGAAGACTACTTTTTAAAACTAATTTCTGCCTGATGTTCTGGAAAAGTACATACAACGAATTTTTGAAGATCGCTGCAAAGCCTCGCAGTTATATTGGTGTGGGTGCCATTACACTGATCATCGCACTTATCTTATTCGCATTAAAAATTGATGGTCACAATTTTATTTCGTTTGCAACACGGCCTTTCGAACAATCGTTGTCATTCGAAGGAAATATTTTAAATGGGAATCTGGTTGCGTTTATCATTCTGCAAATGCTCATCATTCATGTTCCTTTACTAATTGCGCTTGTTACAGGTGATCTGGTATCGGGGGAGAGTGCCATGGGAACCATTCGCTTACTTCTTACAAAACCTATATCACGCACCAGTTTGTTGTTTTCAAAGTATCTCGCCGGGTGTATTTATACTTTTGTTTTTTTATTGTGGATGGGATTCATCGCTTTGGTTGTTGGCAAATACCTCTTTGGAACCGGCGACTTGGTTGTGTTAAACAGTGATGGATTAATTATTTTACAAGATCATGATTTGGGTTGGCGCTTCTTTACAGGCTTTTTGGTATCCTACCTTTCCTTGGTCATGATTGCCACCTTATCACTTACATTTTCTTGCTTCTCAGAAAACTCTATTGGCCCCATTGTATCCACCATGGCAGTGATCATCCTGTTTAATATCATGGGTGCGTTAAATGTGGAGTTTCTGCAAAAAATACAACCCTATTTATTTACAACACATATGCTGGCATGGCGAAGTTTTTTCGAAGATCCGTTGCCGGTTGACAAAATCGTTCATTCCATTTCCGTGTTGCTGATACACATTGTTTTATTGCTCGGTGTTGCCGTTTATAAATTTAACAGGAAAGATATTTTATCATGAGAGCCCTTCGTCGTTCGTTCTATATTATTTTTTTACTTTTTACCCAGGCAGGCTTTGCGCAAACTTCTGCTTCTGCTAATCGTTTATTACATAGCATTTACGGCAAACTTCAAAAAGCAAACGATTACAGCGTCCAGGCCAATATAAAAGTAGATATGCCTTTTATTCGCATGCTTCCTATTGATGCCAAAATTTATTTCAAGCAAAAGAATAAGTTCAAAGTTGAATCAAAAAGCATTGCTGTTGTTCCACGCCAGGGTTTTGATCAGGCATCAAAAATGCTGGCCGATACAAACGCATTCAATGCATTGGTTCAGGGAACAGAACTCATCAACAATACTCCCGCAACAGTCGTAAACATTATCCCCGTAGCCGACACCAGCGATTTGATTTTAGGTAAATTTTGGATTGATGAAAAACAAAAATTAATTCTAAAAACAAAACTAACCACGCGTTCCAACGGAACAATTTTAACTGAATATTTTTATGGGAGTCAAGCACAATATGCCTTACCGGATAAAATGATTTTTCAGGTGGATGTCAAAAAATTTAAAATGCCTGCGGGTACTACTACCGATGCTCCTAGTGCCAAGAAAAAGGAAGATCCATCCAAAGATGATAAAGATAAAAAAGGGAACATCATCATTACACTTACCAATTATCAGGTAAATAAGGGGATTCCGGATGAGTTTTTTAAGAAGAAGTAGTTTCTTTCCATGTTTAGCCTACCGTTAATTTTATTGCAGCTACCGTTAAATAAATTCGGTTCTATAAAAATTTTGTTGAATCGTATTTTCTGTAATTTACTATTCTAATTATCTATGATGAAAAAATTACTGCTACTTCTAATAATCATTTTTTCCCTTTCTAATTCTTACAGCCAAACGCCAACCAAACCGCCTTCCGGCAAAGGGAATATCATTGGAGGAATCGTCGTTGATGGGATAGGCACCGGGCTCATTGTATATGCAGTTATGGTTTCTAAAGATCCGGTGTATAATTATATACCTGATGGTAAGAGAACACGACGAAACCGATCAATAGGCTTTGGTGCCGTAGGAGTGGGTTGCCTGGTTTTAGGAACATTAAATATTTCAAAGGGTGTTAAACTTTACAAGAACCGAAACGT
>DAORKB010000086.1:0-13352 GCA_035439365.1 Bacteroidia bacterium | reverse complement strand
GTATTATCTGTTGATCCATCATCTACAATAATCCATTTAGCGGGTTTCAATAGCTGGTTAACCATTGAATCCAGCGTGAATTTAATAAATTTTTCTTCGTCCTTAGCGGGAGTTATAACGTAATATTTCATTCGGTTTTTTAACGTAAAATTTCAGTTTGCTTTGAATACATCAGGTGAATAAACATCAAACTGTAAAAAAAAGGATACTGAAAAATGGTCTGACTAAATCCAAGCAATAAAATTACAATAAAAGAAAATAAGGCAAAGCTTTTATTAAAAGAATGCGCCTTACACAATGTTTTTAAGGTCTTATAATAATTGCCCAGCAGTACACAGAAGATAACAATTCCATAACTTGCAAGTAAAGCTGTTAATCCATTATTTCGGTGTTGTTCGGCTGTAAAAAATGTAAATTGCCGGCCTCCGTAGCGCATCGCACCACGCCCCCAACCGATAATAGGGCTTCTCGCCCAGTCCGTAATGTCTGCTAATCCACTTCCAAAGCGTGAACTTTTATCATCACCGGCAATGGCAATATTATCCTCAATTTTAGCACTTAAAAATTCAAGACTGAAATAGAGGGAAATGGCAAATGGTAATACGGTGGCGAGGATAAAAATGTTCTTAATAATATTACCGGTTGCAAAATAATATCCCATGACGAGTACGAAAAGTGCAACGAATCCTGTTGTAGAAAGGGTTGTAAGAAGAACGATGCACAGAAAAATATTTTTTTTCGTCCATAAAGTCCCTTCATCAATGGTGTTGAAAATTAAAGCAAGAATAAGAAAAATAGCAAAGGCTCCAGGCTCCCAAAACGGCCCGGAATTTCTGTATTCGGCAAGTACTTCATGAAAATTATAGATAATAATTGTTGGGGAACGCTCATAAAAATCACTGACCTCTGTAAATGGAGGTTTAAATGGTGCCGATAGGGTTGTTTCACAAAAATGACGGATTGAAGGAACCAGTACACAAGGCACGTAAAAAATGATACTGATAATGGCCAGGTGATAAATTACTTTATAATAATATCTTGTATAGTTTTTATCACAAAGCGCCACTACAAAAAATGCAACAAATAAACGCGCATACGTTCCAATCATGGTCATCGGAACGAATGGCTTGATGATGAGTACCTGCAGAATATCAACGATGTAAAAAAATAACATGATCATAAATGCCCGTCTGTCAAACGGAATACTCCGTTTGAAAAAAATAAACATCGCAAAGATGACAAGAAATAAAATGTTAAGCTGAGCAGCATAAAAGAATGGGAATCCACTAACTGCTACAAGAAAGAATACAGCAAAATAATTCGTTAGGTCAATACGACCTTCTGGTGTCATTAACTTTCGTAACATCAGCTTGTCGTTTGTATTTTTTTATTGATAACAAATTTATACTTGAAATAGATGAAAGGTATTGCAAGTAAAATCCGTAGTATATAATAAGGAAACAATAGCTTTGGCCAGTGTCTCCATGTCATCCTTACATCTTTGAAAAAGTAATTGGAAGAATACTTGTTTGTAAAAATATTCTTTAAAAAATGCCCCATGCTTTTTGCAAGTCGTGGATTGCCACCACTCGTCAGATCCATAAATTCAAAAAGGTAAGCGTCATAACTTATAAAGACAGAAGCACCTCTTTCGGCAGCACGGTATACCACATCATGATCAGATGCATATTGAGGAAAGTTCTTTTCATCCATATAATTGATCTCTTTCAAAAGCGCCGCTGGTATAAGTAAACCACGTGTAGGAAGTGTTACCGATGGAGCCACTCCATTCAATTCTCCTGGTTCTTTGGGTGTATAGGATTCTATATATTTATACCGTTTAAAATTCCAGATATCCTTTTCTCTATATCCCGAAAATGTAATCACATGAGGTTTGGATGCAGAGTAAGAACAGGAGCCAATCACGCTATTCGGGCCGCAGGCTTTGTAATTATTGATAAAGCTTTGAAGATAATGATCAGATATTTGCACATCATCATTGATCATCAGGATGAGTTTTGCATGCAGTTGCTCAACAGCATATTTACAACCTTCATTCATAGAACGTGTAAACCACCAGTTGCCACTCCCTTTCACCACATGTACATCCGGAAATTCAGTTGCTAAAATTTCATAGGTTCCATCCGTAGAACCATCAACCGCTACAACAATCTTATATTCTATATCCTTTACCTGTTGCTTTTGAAATTGACAAAGCAAATCAGATAATTGTTTTTTTCTATTGAATGTTGGTATGACAATGCATAAATCAGTACCGTTTACCATCTTTTGTATTTTTATCCATTATTTGTTAATGGTTTATTCATTTCTTGTTCTTCCAATTTGTGTTGCTGCAGCACTTTTCTTACTTCTAAAGGAGCAACAATATAACCGTATGCGCTGCATATGATCGTTGACCAGATAATTCCAATAATTCCTAAATCCATTGTTTTTGCAAGAAAGTAGGACAAAGGGAAGAATATAACCATTCCAATAATATTAACGGTCATCTGCAGCTTGATTTGCCCAATACCATTTAATAACATCATAAATACACTTCCAAAAGAAACAAGGCATACATACACCATCATACTAGCCGAAAGTGTAAATGGGATATGATTAGCATCCGCTTCACCAACCCAAAGCTTGTATGCCAAAGGAGAAGCTAAAAGCATCACAACTGCTCCAACAGCAAACACTACCCAGATACGCAATGCTTGTCGTATCGTTTTTCTGATCCAGGCATAATCATTTTTAACATAGGCTTCGGTATAAGCCGACCAATAGGGAACCATAATAATTGCGAAAGCCATCGTAATCACACTGAAATAGCGAAATGCAATGTTATAAGGTGTTACATAAGATGGATCCAGGTAATTACAAATTAAAAAATTGCTTGTAGCAAAAAGGACCATTAAGGAAATCTGAATCACAAAAAATTTGATCCCAACATGTAAAACATCTTTTAACGCATCGCGTCTGAAAAATTTAATGCTTGGAGAAAAATCTTTAAATGAGTTTTTAAAATAAACCACATTTAATGTCGCATACACAAATACAGGCGTGATGGTGTATATAAACGCAATGTTGTACAACGATTCCTTTGCAACTTTGGTAAGAATAAAAATTCCGATCAGGATAATGATATTGGATATCATACTAAAAAGTCCCACCTTATACGATTGTTGAGCACTAAGCAGAATACTGTTAATCAGTTGCAAAATGAACTGTATAGAAAACATAGAGAAAACAACCAGCGCTATTTGACTAATGTCTTCATCGATCTGATTTGGAATGTTTAACAATTTATTCCAATTCAAAAAATTATTAGCAATGAAAAAGACTGCAAAAAGTATGATGCACATAATGGCAATAGAAACATAAGCTGTGCTTACATAGGTTCGTGCTTTATCCGTTTCTTTTTTTGCAATAGCTTCGGCAAGTTTGTTTCGCAATCCATGTCCTAATCCTACATCAAAAAAATTAATGGCTCCTAATGTAGAACTGATTGTCAGCCAAACACCATATTTAACAGAGCTTAAATAATGGATGGTTAAAGGGATAAGTGCGAGGTTAATAATAATGCTTACACCTTTTACAGCAAATGAACCAAAAATATTCTTAACAATGTTGGAGGACCGTGCATCTTCTTTATTAAAAATTTTTTTTAAAATCATAGATGCATTCATCAGCCGAATAACGATTAGTTAAGAAAAAACAAGAATTAGCCCTGGGAGTAATAGTTGGATTGACCGTAATACGTATCTCTCATATCCACATCATTCAATATCCAATAGATGTTTTCAATCTTCTTGTTTTCCATCTCGGACATGATGCTGGATAATTGTCTTTTCGGAGTCACTTTTTCTCTGACAACGAAAATTTTCAAATCCGCATATTGCATCATTAAAAAGGCTTCTGTTACTAAACCTAATGGAGGTGTGTCAATGATAACATAGTCGTATTTTTCCCGTAGCTGTTTGATCAGTGCTTCTGTTTTCTCAGAACTGATTAACTCAGCGGGGTTAGCAGGAGTAGGCCCCGCAGCAATAAAATCGAAACTTGGAATGGTTGAATGCACAATGATTTCGTCAATTGTAGCATCTCCGCTTAAGAATGAACTTAGCCCTAATTCCTTTTCAGGAACTACTTCCGATTGATATGAATTTGGTTTACGCAAGTCAAAATCAAGTAAAATAGTTTTACGATTTAGTAAAGAAAAACTAAGTGCAATATTAAGTGAGTTGAATGATTTGCCTTCTCCGGACATGGTAGAAGTAAATAAAATCACTTTGTTACGTTTACCTTGAAGGAAGTAATCGATGTTTGTACGCACAGTTCGAATGGATTCGGAAATAGCCGATTTCGGAGCATCAATTAATACAGCACTTTGCTTTTTACCTTTGTTATGAGATATTTTTCCAATAGAAGGAATTTTTGTTATGGATTGCATCGCCTGTTCATTAGCAATTGTATCATCCATCAATGATCTGATTCCAAAACCTGCGAATGGGATAAATAAGCCGATAAAGAAACCAATAGCAAGATTAATCGGTTTATTCGGAGATATTGGTCCTGGTTGAAGTAAACGTGCAGATTCAAGAATGTCGTTTTCAGTCAGATTGGATGCTTTGGCAACTTGTGCTTCAGCTTTTTTCTCCAACATATATCTGTAGATATTGTCATTTAAATTTACCTGGCGCTCAATACCAACTAATTTACGTTCCGTACTTGGTAAAGCACTGATTTGTGCATTTTCTTTTTGTAAACGTTCTTCAACAGCATTCAGCTGAATATTGTTTGTATTGATTAACTGCTTAATGTTTTCAGCAAGCGTATTCTTTTGATTGTTGATTTTAATCGTTAATGTATTAAAATAAGGGCTTTGTGTTTGTTTGTTTTGAATAAGGTTGTTGCGTTCGCTGTTTAAACGAAGATATTCTTCCAAGATCCCTGTCAACACATTATCATTGATTCCCATAGATGATGGAACAAGTAAGCTTGAACCATTGCGGTCTCTTTCAAGATTATCATTGATATAGCTGTAATACTTTGCCTTTGCTTGCAATTCGGCTCTTTGATTTTCAAGTTCTCCGGCACCTTTAAAAGCCTGATCTGCTTTAGCACCAATATCCATTACACGATGAGAAGATCGAAAATCCTGAAGATTTCCTTCTGTTTTCTTTAATGAATCCTCTAAAATGCCTAATTGCTTATCAAAAAACTCAATTGTATTTTGAGCAATGATGTTTTTCTTTCCAAGATTTTTTTGCAGATACGTATGTGTGAGCGCATCCACAAAATCAATCCCTTTTTGTGGGTTTTTTACTTTTATTTTTATACTTGCTGCCTGAATATCCTTAGCAACCTGTTCAATTTGAATTGCTTTTTGATAGCTATACGAAAGTGTTGTTAAATCATTGAATACAAAGTAAAACTTTGAATCCGAATCATAATCGGAAAGTTTATCCTGATCAGCAGTTACTACAAAACAATACAAATCCGATTTGATAGTATCTCCATATCCATACTCTTTGTTGACAGAGAAGGAGCTGGTAATGTTATTGATTTTGTTTTTTTCGTAGCTGAAAATATGGACCTGTTCTTCACCTTTTTCTACAACCAGTTGAAAACGTTTTTCTGATTTGGGAACAATGTGGAACTCAATTCCAACTGGTTCTGAACTGTTAGCATTGCACATTTCAACATGAAAAGGAGATTCCAGATACAATTCACGTGTTTTCAATCCGCGTTTTGCAAAGTAGGTAATTTCAGCTTTTGTTTTTTTCAATACATCAAAAATCAGTTCGGAGGATTTCATTTTCAAAATCTCTTTTTGAATATCGCTGGTTGGCGAAAAAATCGAAAATGATTTCATGAATTCCTTATTCGCATCCGGGGTTGGGTTTTTACCCTCTTCCATTAAAATTACTGTTCCAACCTCATAAGTTGGTTGTAAATACCAATTGATAAAATAGGCTAACCCAACAAATGTAATCACCGAGATAGCGAACAAATACCAAAAACGTTTAACCGTTTGCAAGGCTGACTTGATATAATAAAAATTCTCAGCACTTGTTGTTGTAATTTGTGGTGTAACTTCCATTTGTGAAATATTGTACTATTTTTTAAAGTAGTTAAGAATCAAGAATGCAGATGTAACAGCTGATAAAATCAATGCTAATGGATATTCTTTCATTCCAAATCTGCGGACTTTTAATGGTGATACATATAAAATGTCATTCGGCCTCAAATAATAATAATCAGATTTAAAAATCTCGTCTTTGGTTAAATCCAATTCATATTTATTAATGATCTTATTTTTTTCCCGGATTAGGATCACCTTTCTTCGGTTTCCATACTCGCTGATATCACCGGCTAAGCCAAGTGCATAAAAAATATTCAGCTGTTCCTTGAAATAAGGGTAGGTACCTGGCTTTTGCACCTCACCAAGAACAGTAACAGAGTTATTCGCAAAGCGAACAGAGACAATTGGATTATTCAACACATTTTTTGTGAAATTTTTAATGCTGGTTGCTGCTTCTTCGAGGGTTAAACCTTGTAATTTTAATCTACCCAGAATCGGAAGTGAAATTGTTCCTGAATCACTAACTGTATAGCTCATGATAGAAAGAGAAGCATCAGAAACAGTCATGTTTGGGCCCCCATCCTGATGAAAGAAATTGTTGGATTGATCCAAACTGTTGATGCTAATATACAGCATATCAAATGGTTCTATGCGAAGACTCTTCTTGTTTTTTACAAGAAATTCATACTCAGCCTTTTCATTGGGAGATTGAACGTATACCATTTTTTTTTGTGGTACACATGATACAAGAAGTGTTAAGCTAAGCAGAAAAAGATAAAAATATGTTCTCATAGGGCTGCAGTTGCATGTATATGTTTTGGGTCGCAAAAATAGGACATTTAATCATGGATGTCAAATTTATTAACGTTTTCCCTTGTCACATTTATGCGCTACTGCTTTTTCTGGTAATTAAGTTAAACATTGCTTTGAAAAAATATTTAAAATTGGTTGCAAACGCACTTCCTTCCATCTCTTTTAAATAAATTCGTTCAGCATTTATTACCCCATCAAATCCTGTCATTTTTAATGCAACATTTGGTGGAATACACCCAGGTTTATATTTTATCCGTTCTTGTTGTAAATCCGCAGGTAATGATTCAAAGCCAAATTTGCTGATTGGACGAACCCCCACGATATTCAAATCGCCTTTTAGTACATTAATAATTTGAGGTATTTCATCCAGGTGAAGTTTGCGGATGATTTTTCCCCAGCTGGTTAACCTAAAATCATGATTCGGTTTACCTACTTCGTTGTAACCGTTTAAACGTACTACGTAATCTTGCAGATATTCAGAATAAGGATGCATGGTACGAACCTTATATACACCAATCATTTTACCTGCTTTGCTAACTCTGTTCATTTTAAACAATAAACCATAAGATGGATTTTTGTCCTTTTTAGGTTCGCTGGTTTTGATAACAGAAAAGTATAATAAGTTATTTATTGGCTTATGATCAATGATTTCAAATCCTGAATAACAGAGTCTTCCAAGGATTTCGGCCTTGGACATAACATTGTATTTTCCACGTGAGAAAAATGAATAAACATTCTTGGTGAAGGATAATTTCGGCATCACCCGGTTTACAAAGAAATCGGCGATCCATATCATTTTTACGATGGGCTCAGGCGACGCAATCTGAAACCGTTCTTTACGTTCGGTATAGCTTTCTACGCACCCTATGTAAATCCCCGCATCTGGTAATCGCTCATTGATAGAACGAAAATAACCGTTTAAGTTGCTTTGTTGATTAAGCGTCTTTAAATCGATATACGTACGGATATCATTATCTCTGTTGGTCTTTAAAGATGCTCTGTTGGAGGATAAATAGATACTTTTATCCTTGGAAAGGTCTACTTGTTCTGTAACAAAATTAATAACTTCTTCACCGGCTTCCTGCGCGATTGTTTCCTTTAAAAGCATCTCTTTGAGAGGGCTGTCATGGGAATCAAGAGTAAGGACTAGTTCTTTTGGTGTTTTCATATCTTATTCACTTTTCTAACATTAACAAAAACATTTTCGCGTAGTTAGATGGTATTCTCTAAAATCGTAGTAAAATTAAGGGATTTTTGTTTACCCTGTTTCCTCATTACTTTTAATTAAAGAAAAATTAAAACAAATTTTATTCTATAATTAGTTGTTACAATACCATTTTCACTCTGTTTAATACGTATTTTCGTAAAACATCGTTTGGTAAAAATGAAAAACAATAAATGTTAAAGAAATTCAAAAATGGGGAGTTGTTACAGTTTAGTTACCACAAATGTGATGATTTTAAAGATAAAAGTCAAGATTAATTCGTTTATTTTAATATTTTTTGGTCAAATAAAGCTTTGATTGAAATGTTAAAAAGTGTATTTTATAACTATTTAATAAAATCCAGTACAGCTTTAAAAAATAGCTGAGGTTGTTCGGCGTGTACCCAATGCCCCGCATCTTTGATTGTTTCCACATAGCTTCGGGGAAAAATATCCTTTATGGAATTTAAATCACTATCTTCAATATACAACGATTTTTCTCCCCGGATGAAAAGTGCAGGTACCTCACAGGGGTGATCCGTTTGAATGGATTCTCCCATGTTTTCAATTTGTTCAGCGATGACATTCAAATTAAAGCGCCAATCCATAATGCCATCATCTTTCCAAAAGATATTCTTCAATAGAAACTGTTTGGTCCCTGTATCTTCAATATACTGTGATAAGGTGTCTTCAGCTTCTTTGCGATTTTTTATTGTTTTGAAATCAATTGCTTGTAAGCCTTGTATAACAGCTTGGTGGTGAGGTGGATAGTATTTTGGTGCCATGTCCGCAACAATTAATTTATCCAGTAAATGAGGGTGTTCCACAGCAAATTGCATCGCTGTTTTGCCTCCCATTGAATGTCCTAACAAAATGCATTTGTCAAGAAGAAGATCTCCCATAAGTTCTTCAATATCTGTACTCATCGAGTGGTAGTCCCAGGTTGTACTATGCGGGGATAGTCCATGATTCCGCTGATCAATTGTATATACTTCAAACCCTTGCTCTGAAAATTGTTTTGCAAGTGTGTTCCAGTTATCACTTTGCCCGAATAAACCATGCAGGATAAAGAGTGGTTGCCCTTTTCCATATTTTCTGTAAAATAATTTCATAATTTATTTTCCTTTTAATTCACGTAAATAAAGCTGTATGGTATTTTGAAGGCCAAAGTAGAGCGCATCCGAAATGAGTGCATGTCCGATTGAAACCTCGAGCAAAGCAGGAATTTGTTTTGCAAAATAATTCAAATTTTCAAGGCTAAGATCATGCCCGGCATTTATACCCAAGCCAAGTTCGTGCGCAAGGTTAGCACTTGTAATGTAAGGTTTGATAGCATCTTCAGGCGATTTCGTGTAGTTTGTCGCATAGTCTTCCGTATAAAGCTCAATACGATCAGTGCCTGTTTCTTTCGCACCTTCTATCATTTTAAGATGCGGATCAACAAAAATAGATGTGCGTATTCCGGCTTGTTTAAATATGGCGATGGTATCTATTAAATAAGATCTGTTTTTAATAGTATCCCAGCCATGATTTGATGTAAGCTGTCCCAGACTATCCGGTACAAGCGTTACCTGATGAGGTTTGGTTTGTAAAACCAGATCAACAAACTTTTTTTCAAGTGGATTTCCTTCAATATTGAACTCGGTTTTTAACAATGGTTTCAATTGTTGAACATCCGCATATCGGATATGGCGCTCATCTGGTCGTGGATGAACGGTTATACCCTCAGCGCCGAAACGTTCGCAATCAACTGCAACTTTAAGCAGATCAGGTGTATTGCCACCCCTTGCATTTCGGATGGTTGCAACTTTATTGATATTTACACTTAGCTTAGTAGCCATGGATTTTTAATTTTAATTTTTAAGCGTTGTTTTAAAACAATTGCAAAACTAAAAAATTACTAAGTTTGTGGGATAAGATTATGCATTAATTGATGATTGGAATGCAATTTTAAATGGATTTAATTTCACCTTAATTCTCAAACAATGCTTGCAAAGGACCTCATAACCGACGAAATACCTCCTCTTAAGACTTCTGATATAGGACTCATGGCAATTAACTGGATGGATGAATTTAAAGTATCACATTTGCCGATTGTGAACAAGCATGAATATTTGGGACTTATTTCCGATACAGATATTTTGGATCTCAACATAACAGATAATGAGTTAGGGAAAAGCAAGCTTTCGCTGATTCGTCCGTTTGTGACAGAGAGCCAGCATATATATGAGGTAATAAAATTGGTTTCCAGTATGAAACTAACTGTAATGCCTGTATTAAGTGAGAATGAACAATATCTGGGTTTGATACCAGCAACAGCCTTGTTACATCAGTTTGCAACATTAGCTGCTACAACAGAGCCCGGTGGAATTATTGTATTGGAAATGAATATACATGATTATTCCCTAACACAAATAGCACAAATTGTTGAAGGGAACGATGGAAAGATATTAAGCTGCTACGTCAATTCACTATCCGATTCAACCAAAATTGAAGTAACCTTAAAAACAAATAAAACAGATCTGTCTGCTATATTGCAAACATTTTATCGCTATAATTATAATGTGAAAGCCTCTTTCCATCAGAGTGAATTTTTGGACGATATGAAAAACCGTTTTGATTCATTTATGAATTATATCAATATTTAACCTTACAGTTATTACCGGGTGCTTTATAAATATTAGATTTACTAGATGAAAATAGCTATTTACGGTCGTCCCACAAAGGATAATTTATCAGAACACATCCAGGTGCTTTTCAATAAACTCAACGAAAGTAAAGTGGAGGTGTTGATTTATGAGCCCTTTTATCGTTTTATTAGCCAGGGATTAACATTGACAGACTCTTTTAAGACCTTTCATTCGCATACAGAGTTGAAAAAAGAAGTCAACTTTATGCTTAGCCTAGGTGGAGATGGAACATTTTTAGAAACGTTAATGTATGTAAGGGATTCGGGGATACCCATTTTAGGAATCAATACAGGGCGGTTAGGTTTTCTGGCAAATGTGGCAAAAACAGAGATTAATAGTGCAATCGATGCGTTGCTGGATAATAGATATACCATTGAAACCAGGGCACTGTTAAATTTAACCACTGCAAATAACCTTTTTGGTGACCTTAATTATGCTTTAAATGAGCTAACCATTATGAAAAAGGATTCGCTGGCTATGGTAACTGTAAATGCATACATCAACGGAGAGTATCTGAATTCCTATTTTGCAGACGGGTTAATAATTGCAACTCCAACAGGATCAACAGCTTATTCATTAAGTTGCGGAGGTCCTCTCGTAATGCCCGGCTCCGAAAATTTTTTAATTACGCCTATTGCTCCTCATAATTTGAATGTCCGGCCGTTAATTATTTCCGATAACAATGTAATTACCTTAAAAATAAGTGGTAGAAGTAATCAGTATCTGGTAACAATGGATTCCAGAAGTGAAGTGGTTGATAATTCAGTAGAACTAACCCTAAAAAAGGCCGGTTTTTATGCAAACCTGGTAAAACTGGAAAATCAAAGCTTTTTTAACACCATCCGTAACAAATTGCTATGGGGATTGGATAAGCGTAATTAACTAAAATTAACTGTTTCAGGTAAGTAAAATTCCAGTATATTTGCCTTCCCATTGCAAAAAAAACGCAATAAAAACGCATTTTATGTGTTATTGAGCACTGGATTTACACAGGTGAAAAATCAAATTGTTATATTTTTTTTGTGTTGTTTCTTAACACTTTCTTCTTTTGCGCAACGCAAAGAAAAATGTGTGGAGATAGGTGTTTTTCTTGGTGGCTCTTACTACATAGGAGATCTTAACCCCGTGCGTCATTTTGATCAGTTTACTCATCCGGGTGGAGGTATTGTTTTTCGTTATAATTTTAACCCCCGTTTTGCTGTCCGTGCTAATTTCTTATTAGGAAATATCGAAGGGCATGATGAGTTTTCAGCATCTGAATTTCAACAACAGCGTAATTTAAGTTTTCAATCAAAAGTTACGGAACTTTCCGGCCAGCTTGAGTTTAATTTTCTTAACTATGAAATAGGGAACGACAGATCACGGTTTAGTCCTTTTATTTTTGGAGGGATAGGTTGTTTTCAGTTTGATCCACAAGGTCAGTTTGATGATAGTTGGGTTTCACTTCGTTCGTTGTCAACAGAAGGACAAGGTTTGCCGGGTTCTGATGCAAAACCCTATAAACAATTTCAGGTTACTTTACCCTTTGGTGTTGGTATACGATTAAATGTTGCAAAAAATATGAGTTTGGGTTTGGAGTGGGGAATGCGTAAAACATTTACTGATTATCTGGATGATGTTAGTACAACTTATTACGATCCTGTTAAACTAAAAGAATATAAAGGAGACATAGCTGTTGCAATGGCTGATCAAAGCAAAGGGATGGATGCAGGATCCAATAATACTGGCAGACAACGAGGCACTCCAACAAATAAAGATTGGTATTCATTTGCCGGAGCGGTGCTTACAATCCGGTTAAAAGGTAAAGAACCAGCTTGCCCCGGTATAGGTTATAATTAGTGTAACGAACAAGAAAGGTATTCGTCATTATACAAAATTTTTAAAATAAAAAGACACTCGAACGAAAGGGTAGTGCCTGTAACTAAAAATGAGTTTAAAAGAAAAAATTAATCATTCGAAATTACCACAACACATTGCTGTTATAATGGATGGTAATGGAAGATGGGCAAAACAAAAAGGAGAAGAACGAATATACGGACATGAAAATGGTGTAAAATCTGTTCGTGAAACGGTAGAAGCTGCTGCCGAACTGGGTATTAAGTACATCACACTATATGCATTTTCTACAGAAAACTGGAACCGTCCTCAGGAGGAAGTAATTGCATTGATGCAACTACTTGTACATACGATAAGTGCCGAAACAAAAACATTAAACGAAAATAATATCCGTCTTCAGGCAATAGGTGATTTAAAGAGCTTACCTGCAGATTGCTACAATGAATTACAAGAGGCAATTAAAAAAACGGCTTCAAATACACGTACCACCTTAGTGCTTGCATTAAGCTACAGCTCCCGCTGGGAGATTATTAATGCAGTTCAGCAAATTGCCGCGAAAGTTCAAACAAAACAATTAAATCCATCTGCAATTGATGAGCATACGATCAATGCTCACCTTTGTACCGTTGATATGCCTGAACCTGAATTGATGATCCGGACAAGCGGCGAACATCGTATCAGTAATTTTTTATTATGGCAATTAGCATATGCGGAATTATACT
>DAORKB010000085.1:4924-13410 GCA_035439365.1 Bacteroidia bacterium | reverse complement strand
GGTCAACTTCCTTTTTTCAGATACTCTATCTGTGAAAGCGGGTTGCAAAAGTACTAAACTTTTTTGATTTACAAACTTTTTAAAGATTTTTTTTCATTTTATTTATATTCAGTTCATAATGCCCATAAAACCAAGGATATAAAAGATAACTCCCAAAACGAAACTATTCTAATATCAATAAAGTAAACAACAACTCTCTGAATCCATACCCTAATTCATTTATTAAATCATGCGTTTATGAAAAAGATCCTTTCATTATTCCTGCTTTTATATTGCATTATACCCGCTAAAGCCCAAAACTGGGGGCTTGTATGGTCCGACGAATTTAACACCACGCCTATCAATACAGCTAACTGGAAATTTGAAACCGGCGCCGGTGGCTGGGGTAACAATGAATTGGAGAAGCCCGCATTAAATTACCTGCTACTAAAGGTGTATGGCCTGCATTCTGGATGCTCGGAGAAAGCATTACACAAGTAAGCTGGCCAAAATGCGGTGAAATAGACGTCTTGGAGCACATAAATCTTGAACCCAAAATCAATGGCACCATTCATTGGGACAATAGCGGACACGCCCAGTATGGTGGAGATACAGCCTGTGACGTAAAAAAATATCATGTATACGGTATTGAATGGGATAATCAAACCATCAAATGGACGCTGGATGGTAAAAAGTTTAAAGATGCCAATATCAAAAACGGAATTAACGGGACTTCAGAATTTCACGAACCTTTCTTTATCATTTTAAATATGGCTGTTGGAGGCAACTGGCCAGGAAGTCCCGACGGTACTTCCGTATTTCCGGATACAATGTTTGTAGATTATGTACGCGTTTATCAACAAACAACCGGTGTTTCACCGGTTTCACTCTCCATGCTTTCAGCCACAATATTTCCCAATCCTTATGATGGAACTAGTAATTTGAAAATGGATGTGACAGATGCAGGCACTTACTCAATCCGAATTTTTAATGCATTGGGACAACCAGTGGCACAGGAAAGTATACAGGCGCAAGAAAACGAATCTGTTCAATTTACACTTCCGGTTCAAAATCTACCGGAGGGGCTTTATCATGTACTTATTGAAGGGGCTACCTTGCGGTATGGGTTGAAGCTGCAGCGGTAAAATAGAGCAAGAGTGAGTGTCAGTGTGGGTTAAGAGGGGTTAAACCACCTCACCATGCAAATCATAATCTTCAGCAGAAGTAATTTTTACGTTTGCAAAATCTCCAATCCTTACAAAATCCTTATTGGCTGCCACAAGCACTTCATTGTCTACTTCCGGTGAATCAAATTCAGTTCTACCAATAAAATGGTCTCCTTCTTTTTTATCGAATAAAACCTTATACGTTTTACCAATTTTTTGTTGATTCAAATCAAAGGATATTCCTTGCTGTAACTCCATCACAGCCTCTGTTCTGGCTTGCTTCACTTTTGCAGAAACATTATCCTTCAGTGAATAGGCATGTGTATTTTCTTCGTGGGAATATGCAAAAATACCCAAACGATCAAAACGGGTTTGTTCCACCCATTCCAACATTTCTTCGTGATCTTTTTGTGTTTCTCCCGGATAACCCGCTATTAGCGTGGTTCGTATGGCAATACCCGGTACTTTTGCACGGATATCATTTACCAGGTCTATTGTTTTTTGCTTGGTTGTTCCTCTTCGCATACTCTTCAACATCGCATCTGAAATGTGCTGAAGTGGCATGTCAAGATATTTACAAATATTTTTGCGTTCATTCATTACATCAAACACCTCCATTGGAAAACCCGCTGGAAATGCATAATGCAAACGAATCCAATCAATACCTTCCACATCAGAAAGATGTTTTAATAATTCTGCAAGATTTCTTTTTTTATAAATATCCAATCCATAATAGGTCAAATCCTGAGCAATAAGCATTAACTCCTTTGTTCCGTTTTTTGCTAAATGCTTTGCTTCTTTAACAAGCTCTTCAATTGGTTTGGAAACATGCCCGCCACGCATTAATGGAATGGCACAGAATGAACAGGGACGATCACACCCTTCGGATATTTTGAAATATGAATAGTGATGTGGTGTAGTGAGCAAACGCTCTCCCACCAACTCATGCTTATAATCTGCTTTTAATGTTTTTAAGAGACGTGGTAATTCGCGCGTTCCAAAATATCCATCCACATTCGGAATTTCTTTTTCCAATTCCGGACGATAGCGTTCACTTAAACATCCCGTTACATATACTTTATCCACCAACCCATCGGTCTTTGCATTTGCATATCGAATTATGGTATCAATGCTCTCTTGCTTTGCATTATCTATAAAACCACAGGTATTGATAATCACAATGCTGGAATCATCCGTCGTGCTTTCATGCTCCACCTGAAAGTTATTCGCTTTCAATTGTCCCATCAGTACTTCACTATCCACAATATTTTTGGAGCAACCAAGAGTTACCACATTCACTTTATTCTTTTTAAGCGTTTTTGTTTTCAACGTTCCTTATTTTAATTTTTAAACAAGCTATCTACAAACTCGTGTTTGTTAAATACTTGTAGATCTTCCATTTTTTCTCCTACACCAATATACTTCACTGGAATTTTAAATGAGTCTGAAATACCAATCACAACACCACCTTTAGCTGTTCCATCCAATTTTGTTAGTGCCAATGCATTTACGGCGGTAGCTGCTGTAAATTGTTTACATTGCTCAATTGCATTTTGACCTGTTGATGCATCCAGAACCAATAGTATTTCATGCGGGGCATCCGGTATAATCTTTTGCATCACATTCTTGATCTTGGTCAACTCGTTCATTAAATTAATTTTATTGTGCAAACGTCCTGCTGTATCAATAATCACCACATCTGTATTTTTTGCTACAGCTGATGTTAACGTATCAAATGCTACCGAAGCTGGATCTGCATTCATTCCTTGCGACACAAGAGCAGCTCCTGACCGTTCGCTCCAGATTTTTATCTGATCTACAGCAGCGGCTCTAAATGTATCTGCTGCTCCAAGCATTACTGATTTACCAGCTTTATTAAACTGGTGAGCCAATTTACCTATCGTCGTTGTTTTACCAACACCGTTTACACCTACGACCATAATCACATAAGGTTTCTTCTGTGCTGGTAATTCAAAATCATTTTTATTTTCTTGCCCATTGCTGATTAGTAACTCTGCAATTTCTTCCCTTAAAATTTCATTCAATTGCGCTGTATCCACCTTCCGGTTTTGAGCCACTCTTTTTCTGATTCGTTCAATAATTCTCAAAGAAGTATCTACTCCCACATCAGAGGTTAGTAATATTTCTTCCAGGTTATCCAATACTTCATCATCAATGGTTGCTTTTCCCATGATGGCATTGGCCAATTTGCTAAAAAAGCTTTGTTTGGTAACAAAAAGCCCTTTATTCAAACTTTCCTTTTTTTCTTTACTAAAAAAACTAAAAATACCCATATGAAACCGTGGTTAAGGTTGAATGTATTTATGACGGTACTTGTGACGCGCCTAAAGAGATCGATTGCTATCCACCTTCCCTGAGAGCTTTTCAACCTACGCTAAAACTAAGGTTGGCGGAGCATAGGCGGAAAATGATAAAAGCTTCCTCTTGTTTTGGAGGAAGCCTTTATGGTAACAAAATAACTAACAATAATTACTTAGTTAAAAAGTCTTTAATATGATCGTTGTGAACAATTTCTTCTTTAAATGAGTATGCACCTGTTTTAGGTGATTTTACCATTTTAATCACTTTTGTAAAGTCTTTTCCTTTACCTGATTTAAGTGTTGCAACTACTTTCTTTGCCATTTTATTTGAATATTATTGAAATTAATGATTTAACGCAATCAGTAAGATCAAAGTTATTATTTTATTTCTTTGTGAAGTGTTACTTTTTTCAAGATAGGGTTATATTTTTTTAACTCTAATCTCTCTGTTGTATTCTTCTTATTTTTGGTAGTAATGTAACGAGACGTTCCGGGTTTACCGCTGTCTTTGTGTTCAGTACATTCCATAATTACCTGAATTCTGCTACCTTTTTTTGCCATTGTAGAATTGTTTTATCAAAATTGGAGTGCAAATGTAAAATTATAATTCGAACTGCGCAATTTTTTTATAAAAATAGAGCTCTTTTTCTTAAAAAACCACTCTGCGCTTTAAAAATCACCAATAAATCACCCTGCCAGTCACAAGATTAGTACCTGTTCTTTGCCTTTCGCGACCTAAAAATATGGGATTTTTATTCGCCCAACAATCATTTTCAAGGAACCATTGCCCCTTTTTTACGTTTAAAATCAAAAACATACAATCGTGAGAATGAAACGGCATACATTTCTTTTCTTGTTTATCTCCTTGCTATGTTTGGCATATTCTTTACCTGCCCAAATTTCTCTTACAAAAAAAAACTTCCAAAAGTATCTGTTGACACGGCTGTTATCAATAAAATAACACGTGAAGCACGGAAATTGGTTTTGACTGGCCAATATAAGGAAGCTATTAAACAAATTGAAAAAGCGGAAATACTCGCCAAAAAAGGAGGATATAAATCAGGGCTGGCCACTTGTTTTAATCTAAAAGGCATTATTTCATACCGACAGGGCCGTTACCAGGATGCAGTAGACCTGCTAAAAACCGGTCTTATGCTTGCACAAATGGCCAAAGATTCTGCTGTTCAGTCAACAGCCTTGAATAATCTGGGAAATGCATATGCCTACCAGGGCGACCATGCTAAAGCAATGGGATATTATTTTCAGGGCCTTGCAATTGAAGAAAAAATAAAAGTTCAGAATAACCTACATTGGTACTACAGCAATATCGCCAACTTATACAGTGAACAAAACAACACCAAAAAATCCTTTGAATATGCATTTAAAGCGTTGGCCGTAGAACGAAAAATAAGTGCTAAAGGAGCTCTCGCGGTTACATTAACCAATATTGCCGGGATGTATCAAAATATCAAAAAATTTGACTCGGCTCTTGTTTACTACAAAGAAGCGCTTCCCTTTGCTATTGAAATGAAAGATACGTTTGCCATTGCACTCAATCAAAGTAATTCAGCACTAGCTTACACGCAATTAAAGCAATACGATTTAGGTCGCAACTTATCCGTTAAAAGTATTGAACTATGCAAGCATAAAGGATATCAGGATTTGCTTGTTTATAGTTATCAAAATCTTGGTGACATTGATAAAATTTTCAAACAATATGAAAGTGCAGAAAGCAATTATTTACAAGGTTTAAAAATTGCTAAAAAAATTAAATCCAAATTGCTCATCAAGGATATGTCTCTATACATAGCTACACTTTATCACGAAAAAGGAGATTTTAAAAAAGCATATCAATATTACAAACTATTTTCCGACGCAAAAGATACATTGCTCAATGAACAGAACAGCAAATTGATGACGGAAATGAATACGAAATATACAACAGAAAAAAAGGAGAAAGAAATTGAGCTACTCAAAAAAAATGAAGATATACAAAGCCTGGAACTTGCTAAACAAAAAAATCAACTGGAAAAACAACGCACGGTTAGTATTGGCATTTTTATAGGCTTTTTATTATTGATGATTGTTGCGATCCTTTTTTATAGCCGTTACCGGTTAAAGAAAAAAGCAAATGACCTGCTTCAACATGCATATGAATTAATTGAAGAAAAAAACGCCGTGATCGAAAAAAGTAACCTCATGATCACAGATAGTATTACGTATGCCAAACGGATACAGGATGCTATTTTACCTGCTCAGGAAGATTTGACAACTGTTTTTTCGGACAGCTTTTTTATATTTTATAAGCCCTCGCAAATTGTAAGTGGCGATTTTTACTGGTGTTCATCACAACACGATAAAATCATTTTTGTAGTTGCTGATTGTACTGGCCATGGTGTTCCTGGTGCTTTCATGTCGATGATCGGAAACACATTACTCAATGAAATTGTGAATGAACGTCAGGTTACCTGCACAAAAAAAATAGCTGAATTGTTGAATGAGAGAATTATTCATTCCTTACGTCAACATGAAGGAACACAAAAATATGATGGTATGGATATCAGTATTTGCAGTATTGATAGGCAAACTAAAGAAATCAACTACACAGGTGCCAATCACAGCATGTATATCTTCAACGGACATCTGAAAAAAATAAAAGGTAATCCATTTTCTATCGGTGGTGCCCAGCAACAGGATAAAAAATTATTTACCGCTCAACAAATTAATTACGAAGAGGGTTTAAATCTCTATTTCCTTACTGATGGATATTGTGATCAATCGAATGAAGAAACAAAAAAACGTTTTTCTTCCAAACAGTTTGAAAGCATGCTTAATGAAATTCATCACCTTAGCATGAATGAGCAAAAAGAAATACTTGAAAAAGCATTTGAAAATTGGAAAGGAAACTCCAAACAACGTGATGATGTATTGGTTGTAGGAATTAAATGCGCTTAATTAAATTATTTCAATTTATTAAACTCACTTTCTTCGGCCATTATAGCCTCTATTTCCTCTGTTTTTTTTGGTAGTTTTCCAGACAATACATCCGGTTCTCCCGCAGTAATTAATACATCATCTTCAATTCTTACACCGATGTTCCACCATTTCGGATCACATGGTGAACCCGAAGGAATATAAATTCCTGGTTCGACTGTAATAATAGTTCCAGGGTTTAGCTTTCCACCATTTCCAACGTCATGTACATCAAGGCCCAGATAGTGGGAGGTGCCATGGAAAAAATATTTTTGATATTCGGTTTCATTTTTTGTGATCCCGAGCTCCTTCAATCTTTTTTGAATAACAGATACAGCAGCTCGATGCGGTGCATTAAATTGATTTCCGGTTTTACAAGCTTTAATGCCTTCTTCCTGAGCCTCTAAAACAATATCATAAATGGCTTTTTCTTCTGCAGAAAATTTACCGTCAACGGGTAATGTTCTGGTAATATCTGCAGCATAACCGTGGTATTCTCCACCAGCATCAATTACCAGCATATCGTTTCCTGCTAATTGTTTTCTATTCGTTTCATAGTGGAGTATGCAAGAGTTTTCGCCACCTCCCAAAATAGACGGATAAGCTTCACATTCCACCCCTCCTCTTTTAAACATGCATTCAATTACAGCTTGTGCCTGATATTCAAACATACCTGGTACAAGTGCTTTCATCAATTCTTTATGTGCATCTACCCCATTGCTTATCGCTTTTCGCATTAAAACTATCTCTTCTGGCTGCTTAATTTCTCTGAGAGCTGCTACCCAATAAGGTAATTTGTCAGTATTCAATTTTGAATTGATGTAAGTGGATATTTTGGTACTTAAAATCGCTTCCAAATCAATATCTTCTTCTACATAAGAAGAAGGACAATCAGTTAATGCCTGAAGAAGAAAGATTTTATCCAAACTAGCAAAATTGAAATTGAAGTTGGTCAGCGTTTTATTAATCAGGCAATAGTTAAATCCCAGTTTTTCCTTTACCCCATTTTTCCCTAATAAATGCCCTGTCCATACTTCTGTTGCAGGGTTTAAGTCTTTAATAAAAATAACTTCGTTGTGTTCACCTGCCTCAGCAAAGGTTTGGGGTTCTTTAAAAATAATGAGCATCGCATTTGACTCATTCAACCCTGTGAAATAATAGAAGTTGGGATCCTGATGATAGGGAGTTCGGCTGATATCATCCGATTTATTCATATGTGCAAATAAAACAGCGCAGGAATTAGCGGGCATTAACTTACGCAATGCATCTCTTCTTTCTGCATGAAATTCTTTGGTTAGCAAATCTGTATCCTGTGCAAATACAGGCTGAATAATAAATAAGGCCAGGAGAAAATACCAGTAATGTTTCATAGAGAAGCTAAATTTGGTGATGGATACACAAACATATAAAAAAACGAAAAACGTTACTACAGAATTGTAATAACGTTTTTAAAAAAAGATAAAAAAACAGGTTACTATTTTTTCAAAAAACCTTTTTGTTTTGCTTCTTTCAATACAGCTGCAATACCATTTTTGTTGATGGTTTTCAATGCTGAAGTAGAAATACGAAGTGTAATCCATTTGTTTTCTTCAGGTAAAAAGAATTTTTTCACCTTTAAATTCACATTGAACTTACGTTTTGTTTTTGTATTCGAATGAGATACTTTATTACCTACAATCGCTTTTTTTCCTGTGATTTCGCAAACTCTTGACATCGTATAGTGTATTTAATAGATTCTTTTTTGATTTTGGGACTGCAAATAACGTGATTTTTAATTAATCTACCAAAAATATTTAAAAAATGTTGTTTTTAAGGCCAGAAGCCTGAATAATCCGATGGAGCGTGACACTCCGAACCACCTATTCAAACCTCTATTTCACGCCACCGCGTAAGTCGTTGCCTCGGTAAAAGCCTAAAATTGCAGATATATTGGCATTACCTGATCGGCCATCGGCCGCCGAAGCTTTTCGTCCTTCGCTTTAGCTTCGGACGAGGAAGAGCGAAGGTAATTTAAAACTGCAGATAAATCGGCATTACCTGATCGGCC
>DAORKB010000085.1:0-4824 GCA_035439365.1 Bacteroidia bacterium | reverse complement strand
AGGAAGAGCGAAGGTAATTTAAAACTGCAGATAAATCGGCATTACCTGATCGGCCTGTTTCACCTGGATAATGATCCAAATGAAAATCAATAAAATAGCAATTCGCCCAGGCAAAGAAACCCGCATTAAAAAACTTTCGCAGAAATATTCGTAGGATTTGGGGATAAAATGAATAATATACCCCAGAGTCATAATTGCGATAACCGTTCCATAAGCTCCTAGCAATGGTTTCCAGGCAGCTGCATTAAAATTGGTAAAGATCTGTGTAAGGATAGTACGTGCATCTTCAAAGGAGGAGGCTTTAAAAAATATCCAGCAAAAACATACAAAATGAAATGTAATAAACACACCCAGCACTTTTGAAATACCACTCCAACTGCGCAACGCCTCGTATCGTTTTTCAATCGTCATCCGCGCTTTGTCGAGGGCCAGCGCCAATCCATGCATAGCACCCCATACCACAAAATTTAAAGATGCTCCATGCCATAACCCTCCTAAGATCATCGTAATCATTAAATTAATGTATTGCCTCACTTTTCCTACTCTGTTTCCCCCTAAGGATATGTATAGATAATCCTTTAACCAGGAAGAAAGAGACATGTGCCACCTGCGCCAAAATTCTGTAATACTGCTTGACTGGTAGGGAGAATCAAAATTTTCATTGATCGTAAAGCCCATCCATTTGGCCATTCCGATTGCCATATCCGAATACCCTGAAAAATCACAATAAATAACCATTGCATATCCATACACTCCTAATAAACACTCTATTCCTGAATGCCGGGATGGATCATCAAAAATGTATTGTACAAAATTCACATAAATATAATCCGAAATCACCACTTTTTTAAACAAGCCGCCCAGTATCAAATACAATCCCTTTGCAACATCTTCTTTACTTAAAACAATGTCCTGACGAATTTGCGGAATAAAATCAGATGCTCTTACGATAGGCCCCATAACCAGCTTTGGGAAGAAAGAAAGAAAAAAGCAATAATCTAAAAAGCTCTGTACTGGCTTAAATTTATGCCTGTACACATCAATTGTATAGCTGAGGTTTTCAAATGTATAGAAGGAAATACCGATAGGAAGGATCAATTGCAAGGGTTTTATGTGCCCATTTCCAAAATCATTAATAAGCTCTATAAAGAAGTTGGTGTACTTAAAATAGAAAAGCAAGCCTAAATTGATGGCCACACTAAACCATAAAATCAACTTCCGCTTTTTAGGATCTTTGGCGTTATACAACCAATTGGATAAATTGAAATCAACGATGGCAGCTAGCAGGATAAACAGAAAATAAAAACCACAGGCTTTGTAAAAGAAATAAAATGAAAAAATGGTAAAGTAAATAACACGTCCCAGTTTCTTCTTATACAAAAACTGATAACCCATTAAAAAAATGCAAAAGAAAAACAAAAAGAAGCCACTGTTAAACAATAATGGATCTTTCGGATTATAAGCTAATTGCTGCAGTAATCGTGATATGTCTATGTCAAAAAATTCCAATTTGTTTTATTCTTGCTAAAACTTCTTTTTTACTTTACTTACTTGTATCCGCTGTATCTTTCCTTGTTTGCACATATTTATTATATCCTCCTATTAATGCACGATACAACATATCTCCTTGTATCATGTACCCTCTTCCATTGTAATGAACCCTGTCCTTTTGTGCCAGTTTCATTAAAACCCAATTGGCCATAGAGCCATAACCACCCATAATTTCAAACCAATCCCAATAAGCTAAATTATGCTGCATACAATAATTAATAATGGTTACCCGTGCTATTTTCATATCCGGATTTTTTATTCTTCCTTTTCTTGACTTGCGGTAAGAATCACCAGGTGTTGTTAACACAATAGCCGCATTGGGGTTTGTCAGTTTTAGATTCATAACCAACGTATCAATATTGTTATTGAATTTCACCCGGTCAAATCCCATGGAAAATGCTTCATTGGTACCAAGTGATAAAATAATCAGATCAGGATTTAAATAGGAAAGTTGAGATGTAAAATATTTTGACATGTTATAATGCTTGTATTCCGAACCATTAACACCAATCATATTGTACAACACGCCTGCTGAATCATTTTCCAGCAGAATACCATAAATACGGGTATAATGCTGATTAGCTGTATCGGTACGTTTATTTCGAAGAATAAACTGCTCCATGGGTTTATCCAGCTTCAACTCTGAAACGAATTGATTGACGCTTTTATCTGCTGATTTTAAAATACCTCTTTCACAGTTCAGATCATCACAAACAGTGATATCGTAATTATTTTGCCCTTTTTCATGAAACAAAGTAAGCTTTGAAAAACTATAACCCAACCCTGGTTGATCTTTTATTTTAACACTTAACTCGGCTAACGAATCTTCTGTTTCTACCGTAAATCCACTCAGTCCGATAGGAAGTGGATTGTCATAAAAAACATTTCTTTTGGCACTCCAGGCATTTTTACTTTCTGTTCTGTAACTAAGCGGCTCATTACTTTTTGCTACCCGGTATGGAAAAATCAATCCTCTGCCGGCGTTCCCAAATTTTAACTGCAACTTTTGGCGAACACTGCCTGAAAAAAAATCGGCCTGAATGTGTGAGTCGCCAATGTGAACAATATTTACCCTTCCGGTTTTACTATGGTTTAACTGATATAATTTTTCGTAGAAAAGTGACAAAGCAAGGCTATCATTCTCAATTTTATTCAAATCCTTCTTAATAAATTTATATGCAGTATAGGCTGTGGAATCCAGCGTTTGAGCATGCAGTGTCTTTAAAGACATCAGGATACATAGGGTAATAAATAAAATGAAATTAGAGCTTATTTTGCTTCTTGTTATAGTCATTAAATTCGATCATTAGTTTATTGAACAACATTTTTCCAACCTTGTGTGCACCTTTAAAATTAAAATGGGTGTAATCTTTATTTGCTAACACCGTATCTCCTTCAACCCATTTAACCATTGAACCATTTCCTCCCATAGCATTGTATAAGCTCCAAAATGCAAGATTATTTTCTTCAGCCATTTTTCGTTGCACTTCTACAAAAAGTGGAACTGCCGGATCCGTAATGTATACGCCATTCTCACGATATCCTTTATCGCCAACACTTATGAGTAAAATACTGGCTTCAGGAAAACTTTCTTTTATATGCCTTATTACGCGTTCCATTCCACGTTCATACCAACTGTAATCGGTAACCTTTGAACTCACAGCATTTAAACCATATTCCAAAATAATCAAATCATAGTTTAAACAATCATTGGTACCGGAATAGATCGATTGTTTAATTTTAGAAATGGGTAATCCGGAATTTCCTCTAAATGAAAAATTATCTACAAATGCTCCGGTATCGCTTTCCATGCTAAATCCAAAAACATCAACAGATGTTTTGCATCTAAAGGTTGCATGCAGGGAAGAAAACGGTTTGGCATTATCTACTACCAATTGATTTACAGGTTTGGTACCATCCAGTTTATAGGTAACATTATTAATGAGTACATAATTTTCACCTTCGCTTTTCCCGTATAACAATTTTGCTTTATAAAATTTATTCAAATGTTTTTGATTCACAGCTGCGTAACGTACCCAGCTATCTGTAGCATTTACATCAAAAAAATCATTCACTGTTTTAGGAATAAAACTGTATCCGGATATTCCTAAATTGTGGTGTGTTGGAACGGTATCCAGTAAATTAAAGGTGGTCCAGTTACCGAATGAATGCGTTATGCTTTTTCTGAAACCTGCAACAATGGATGTAACCGGAACGAAGCCAACACCGTTGCCCCCAAATACGTCCTGCATGGATGTTCGAAGATCCTGGGAAATTAAGTCACCTTCAATCATTGAATCTCCAAAATAGGCGATTCGTACTTTTTGTTTTCTTTTTTTAGCATTGTTCAATGCCAGGAAAAAATGATTTAAAGAAGAAACACCCTCGGTTCCAAAATCAAAAATATTACTTGAATCAGCATCCCGAATGGCAACCTGTACACTATCTTTTGAAGCAACAATAGATGTAATTATTTTATGTGTAAGTGGTACACGTTTGGTTCGCCCTTTACTCAAAATATCCGAAAGCGGATCTGTTTTTTTTATCTCATACCCTTTCCAGTTAAATGATACTGTAAACTGAGAAGCAATTATCAAAATAATTGTTACGGATAAAACAATTACGAAGGGTTGAGAATGCTTATTTTCTAAATTCATTTAAAGGCACAAAATCCTTGTAAAGATAGTATTTTGAATGAATGTCGTAACTGGTACAATTAATAATTAAAAATAAAAAACGCCTCTAAAAAGGCGTTTTCTATTTTTAATTATTTAATGATTGTGGGTTTCTCCTTCTTTATGTTCATGCGGCGTTGATAAAGGGGCTGTGGCATCACTTACTAAAACCAGCTCCACATCAAATATAAGATCCGAATTGGGTGGAATTACCGGAGCACGTCCTGCTTCACCATATCCCATATGCGACGGAATGACAAAACGGAACTTATCTCCCACACTCATCAATGCAATCCCTTCTTCCCAACCAGCAATAACCTGACCTCCACCTAAAGGAAAGTCAATTGGTTCGCCACGTTCAACAGAGGAGTCAAACAGTTTACCATCCAATAAATATCCTGTGTAATGAACTTTAACAATCTGACCAGCTTTCGGTTTTTGCTCATTTCCGCTTTTCTTAATTTCAAAGTACTTTAAACCGGTTGCTGTTACTTTAGGAGTAATGCCTGTTGTATCATATTTTACGGGTACAGGGATATCAACCACATTAATTACCTCCAGATCCATTATCAAATCACTGTTTGGAGGAATCGGTCCG
>DAORKB010000084.1:0-13554 GCA_035439365.1 Bacteroidia bacterium | reverse complement strand
ATTATTGATTTAATCAACTGGTTGTTAATATTTTAATTTTTAGAACTCCCCTAAATGGTGAAACAATAACAAATTAAAAATGCTATCTTTTACCAATTCTGTACCAGAGAGGTTGTGTACATATGCATGTTGAAACAATATGTTTAATCCTTGTTTATTTCGGAAATTTCTTTTGTATCCTTCATAAATATATAAACAAGCAAGGATACAAAAATACAAGCGGTAACATACCAGTAAAAGTAAGATTCATGTCCAATCTGCTTAAACCATAAACCAATATACTCTGCAGTACCTCCAAATATAGCTACTGTTAATGCGTAGGGCAATCCCACTCCCAATGCTCTTATTTTTGCAGGAAACAACTCCGCCTTAACAATTGCATTAATGCTGGTATATCCGGTAACTATAATTAACCCTAACATCATTAACAAAAATGCTTGCGTGGATGAATTTGCTTTGCTTAATGAAAACAACAAGGGTGCTGTACAAAGTGTTCCCAACACACCAAACCCAATAAGCAGTGGCTTACGTCCCACTCTATCCGATAGGGCCCCGAATATAGGTTGCAGTACCACAAAAATTAACAGGCAAACAAATGAAACACGCGTTGAAGTTGCTTTTGTTAAATGTACGGTGTTCACCAAAAATTTTTGCATGTAATTCGTGTAAGTATAAAAAGCAAGTGTTCCACCCAGTGTTAATCCAACAACAGTTAGCAGCGCCTTCGGGTAATGCAGCAATTCTTTGATACTGCCTTTTTGATTTTCCTTTTCATTCTTGTGAGCTTCAAATGCAGCCGTTTCATGTAAACTTTTTCTTAAATAAAAGGCTGTAACAGATAAAGCAGCTCCTATGATAAACGGAATTCTCCAACCCCAATTTTGCAATTGCTCTTCTGTGAGTTCTGCTTGCAAAATAAGCTGTATCCCCAAAGCCAGCAATTGTCCCCCAACCAATGTGACATACTGAAAGCTGGAATAAAAACCACGGCTTTTGGCTGTGGCCATTTCACTAAGATAAGTAGCTGATACCCCATACTCTCCTCCTACACTCAATCCTTGCAATAGTCTTGCTAAGAGTAAACAAACCGGTGCAAACACTCCAATTGTTGCATAAGCAGGTGTTACAGCAATAAGCAACGATCCGAAAGACATCAATAAAACAGATAAGGTCATCGATTTTTTTCGTCCCGTTTTATCTGCAATTCTTCCAAACAACCAACCACCAATGGGCCTCATTAAAAAGCCAACGGCAAAAATTCCTGCTGTATTTAACAATTGAGCGGTTTTATCCTCGCTGGGGAAAAAAACAGCGGAAAAATACAAGGCAAAAGCCGAATAAGCATACCAGTCGTACCATTCAACCAGGTTACCAATAGAACCACCTATAATTGCCCTTAAACGTCCGGTCGATATTTTCTCCATTTTTATTGTTTGCTTTGTGTATTGGTCTATAAAATTAATATTTTCCTGACTCCGATTGAGATAATATGTACTTTTGCTCCCAATTTTAAATCAGATCAATTTTCAATTAAAATAAATCAAAATGAGCCAAGACGTAACAGCTAAAAGAAATTATACCCCTATCATTATTATTTTAACAGTTGCTATTATTTCGCTTGTTGCTGTGGCTTATTTTTCGCCGCGACTGGAAATCTTAAAGGGATATGACTTAACGATACTGCCACTGGTAAATGCTATACTCAACAGTATTACCTTTATTGCATTAACCTTCGCACTGATTGCTATTAAAAGAAAAAATATTCCCTTACACAGAAATTTGATCTTCACTGCTTTAACATCCACCGCTTTATTTTTAGTTACCTACCTGCTTTATCACTTTAATGCTCCCAAAACACTGTATGGTGGTACCGGTATTCTTAAAGGTGTTTATTATTTCATTTTATTAACACACATTTTATTAGCTATAGTAATTGTACCCCTGGTATTAATAAGTGTTGGAAGAGGGTTAAATATGCAAGTGGAAAAACATCGCAAAATTGCAAGATGGACCATGCCTTTGTGGTTGTATGTAAGTCTTACGGGGGTTCTTGTATATATTATGATTTCACCATATTATAAATAACAACATCTAACGTAATTATAATAAAGCTAGCCCCTACTCATTTTATTGATTACTTTTTGAAGTGTTTCATTAAAAAGTTCCGGTGATTCAATCATGGGATAATGTGATGTACCTTTGATCTGAAATAATTCATAGCCACTTCCCGCATATTTATTTAAGGCTTTTTCATCGGTTGGTGTGTTCTTCACATTTATTAAATACATTTTATATCCTAATTTAGGCATAAGTTGCTGCTCTATCTCATAAATCTCAGTAAGCTCATTTATAAGTTGAAGCGCCATTGATTTATTGGCATTTCTAAAATCATTTGTCACTTTAACCGAAACATCAGCAGGTGTTTGAGGAGACATCAAATCTCTTTGTGCATACTTTTCATTGGTGTTTTCGAAATCCGAAAACATCGCTCTTCGAATTGAATCAACCATTGGTTTATATACATCCGGAATTGGGGTGCCGGCTTCCTTAAAATTATCAATGCCAATAAATCCAATAATTGGGGAAGACATATGAGAAGATACAATCAAATTAATATCTCCTGCCATTGAATGTCCAATCAACACCACATTTTTTAAATTCAAGGTATTGATAACATCACTTACATCGTTCGCAAACCCATCCAGGGCCCAATTTTTTCTTGTTTTACCTGATTTGCCATGTCCTGGTAAATCAAGCGTTACAACAATATAGTGCTGACTGAAATAATCAACCTGTTGTTTCCAATATGTTTGATCTATGAAGGCTCCATGCACAAACAAGAGTGTTGTATCTCCTTTTCCTGTTATGTGATAATCAATTACAGCACCATCCCGTTTTATTTCCTTTGGGTCTGTAGTTTGGTCATCTTTTTTATCACTGTCTGGGTTGGAAATACAGGAAATAATAAAGACAAAGAAGAGAGCGATAATTGCATTTTTTTTTATTTTCATTGGCTCAATATAATGGTTTAACAGAATGTCAAATCAATCTTGCACAATTAAAAACAGGTACCTACACGATAGCAATACAAAAAATAGCTTTATTCAGATCGGGTAAATTAAACCACTCGCTTCACATTATTTTTACGAATCCGGCTAAGTGATTGTGGCTTTATTCCCAGGTAAGAAGCAATAAGATATTGTGGGATACGCTGAATAAAATGCGGGTACAACTTAGAAAATTCTTCATACCTCATTTCTGCTTCTTCACTATTTAATTTAGCTAATCTATATTGTTGTGAAATGTAAGCATTTTGGATTAAAACACGAAAAAAACAATTGAATACAGAAACTGAATTGCACGCGGTTTCAAAATTTTCTTTGCTCAACACCAGCATTTTACAGGGCTCCAATGTTTCTACTCTATAAATTGAGTTTCGTCCGCTGAAAAAGCTGTATAAATCAGATATCCAAAAACCTTCCAATGCAAATTGCAATACATGCTTATTTCCTTTGCTATCTGAAATGTATGAAAATGCAGAACCCTCGAGCAAAAAATATACTTCATTACATATCTGCCCCTCTTCTGTCAATATTGTTTTCTTATCAACCGATCTTTCAACAACCAACCTGGAGAAAGCCTGGGAATCATTTTCAGATAATGGTGCTCCAGTAGTTCTTTCAATATTCCTTTTTAATAATTCAAACATATAAATTCAATAATTTTTTAATACTTGTTCGCTTTTACCAATTATGAAGAAATTGGTCAAATACATAGCTGTTGATCAAGAACAACAGGTAAAGATTAACAGTACAACTATGCAAGCAAGATAATAAAAAATCACATGCAACATTTTTAAGTCCGGACAAAATAACACTTTCATAACCCTATCATTTACAATTTTTTGGGCTACCTTTTTGTAAATGCCTGAATTGCAATCAGGTGTTTCTTCAAAAAAGATAATATCTCTGTGCGTTAAATGCATACATTCCTAAGAACACCATATTCATGCTTAAGCCCTATGTACCTGGTATTTGGTTTTATTTATACACATTGGCACAAAGCGTGAATTCTATAATAAATGAATAGTATATTATTTTTTATAATTAATTGCATTCTCTATAGATTATGTATATATTTGTTTTGCATTTTTTTCATGGCAATAAAACCTCACCAATCGCTGAATCATTAGATCGCAATTTCGTTAGTTTGTTAGTTACACTTTTAATGAGGCTGACGTTGGATGAGGTTTTAGAATTTTTCCTATTTACTCCATTTGAGTTTATCCAGCAGCGCGGCAGACATACTATCAGCAGAAGGGCCATAGCCTGTTACTAAAATCCCTTTTAATCCGTTTTTTGATTCGATTGCATATACAGAGGCTTCATCTGCAGGATCTGTATCTCCTTCATAACGGTAAACATCTACTATTTCGAAATCGGTAGTAGTAAATTTTTTATTATCACACACAAGACAATTCTCTTCCAGGTTAAAATCAAGTGTAAAACCTTGTTTTCTGAGCGTTTCAATGGCTTGTGAAACAGTGCTATAATGAAGTGGATGATTCATGGGGATGTGGTTTATAAAATGATTCTGAAAACTAATCCAGTATAATTTCTATATCGTGCTTCAACACACTTTGATAAAGTTTTTCGTACATGGGTAGTATTTTATCTATATCAAATTTCTTTGCCTGAAGATATGCGTTATTTTTAAATCGTTTGAGTGTAGCATCATCTTTTAAAATGGCAATCGCATTCTTTGCCATATCATCTACATCTCCTACATTACTCATAAATCCTGAAAATCCATGTACATTCACTTCTGGTATACCACCGGTGTTGGTAGATATTACAGGGACGTGACTTGCCATCGCTTCCAATGCCGCCAATCCAAAACTTTCGGTTTGAGAAGGGAGAATGAATAAATCCGCAACTGATAAAATTTGTTCCGGGTTGACAACTTTACCCAATAATCGAATATCATTACAGGTATCCAGTTCTCTGCAAAGCCGCTCAATATTGGCTTTTTCAGGACCATCTCCAATCAATAAAAGTTTGGCCGGTATTTCCTTTCTTACTCTGTCAAACACCCGAATTACATCATCCACACGTTTTACTTTCCTGAAATTAGAGACATGTATCAACAAGCGCTCACCATTTGGAGCATATGTTTTTTTGGGACACATGTGATGCGACACTTTATAATCCTCCACTGCAATAAAATTAGGGATCACATGTATGGCATTGTTCACATCTTTAAAATTGATAAAGGTGTCTTTTTTTAAACTTTCCGAAACAGCTGTCACCGCATCACTTTGATTGATTGCAAATGTAATAACCGGTTCAAACGATGGATCTTTTCCCACCAACGTTATATCCGTTCCGTGCAACGTTGTTATAAATGGAATGTGTATCCCTTGTGAAGCTAATATTTGCTTTGCCATATAGGCCGCTGATGCATGAGGAATTGCGTAATGCACGTGCAACAAATCAAGTTTTTCATATTTCACAACATCCACCAGTTTGCTTGATAATACCAGTTCGTATGGTTGATAATCAAACAACGGATAATCAGAAACAGAAACTTCGTGATAAAATAAATTTCCGGAGAAAAAGTCGAGGCGTACCGGTTGACTATATGTTATAAAGTGAACCTGATGTCCTTTTGCTGCAAGTGCTTTTCCAAGTTCTGTTGCAACAACCCCACTTCCGCCAAAAGTTGGATAACAAACAATTCCTATTTTCATATGCAATTATTTTATACAAAAATACGAATTGTTTGTACGCCAATTTTGTTAAAAATGATGAGTGGAAATATAAAACGACCACAGGCTTTAAACTTAAAATTTAGTGGTCACCGTGCGGACACGCCCCACACAGACTGCCAAGTAGTTGGATTACCACTTTATTTCAAAGCATTGTAAATAATTTCCTGAATTTTTGTCCGTATTCCGGATTTTGCCAGTTTATTATCGTCGGCATCAGGATACACCCGGTTGGATAAGAAAATATAAACGGTTCTATTCTTAGGATCTGCCCAAGCCAGGGTACCAGTAAAACCGGTATGTCCAAAACTTAAATCCGATACACACGAACAAACCGGGCTTTCTTTGGTTGGGTTCGTTTCCGGTTTATCAAACCCTATCGCTCTTCTGTTATCTTTATATTGGCAGGAAGTACATTCTGAAAGCGTTAGTGAATCAATATAACGGACACCGCCATATGTGCCCTTGTTCAAAAACAACTGCATCATCACTGCCACATCATTTGCATCAGAAAAAACACCGGCATGTCCTGCTACTCCACCCAACATAGCGGCGCCCGGGTCATGCACATCCCCATGCAACAATTGCTTACGAAATTTTGCATCAAACTCTGTAGGAACGATTTGATTCATTTCAAAACGTGATAACGGTTTATACCCCATCGTTCGCAAACCCAGGGGTTTGTAAAAAGAGCCTAACGTGTATGCATAAAGTGAGGCTCCGGATTGTTTTTCAATGATCCTTTTCAGTAAATAATATCCTAAATCGCTGTACAAATACTTACCACGTTCTTTTAATGGTGAATCAATAATTTGTTTGTAAAGAGAATCTTCGTAATTGTTATTAATGTATAAATCATCTGCAACACGTTTTATGAATTGTTCATTTGGTGTTCTGCTATATATACCTGGTTTATAAGATCCATCTTTGTTCACGGTTTTTTGCCAAAAAGGGATCCAGTCTCTAAAACCTGCCTGATGTGTTAACATTTCCTTAATTAAAATATCCTGTTTGTTGGTTCCATTTAATTCAGGCAGATAATAGCTCAATTTATTTTCCAACCCTATTTTTCCCTGATCCATTAAGCGCATGACCGATGCTGTAGATGAAACAATTTTTGTGATCGATGCAATATCATACAAATCATCATTCTTTACAGCTATCTTATTCTCATAGGTATGATACCCAAACGCCTTTTTATAAATTACTTTTTGATCTTTTGCAATTAAGACCTGGCAACCCGGAAACACTTTATCTTTTATGCCCTGGTAAACAATACTGTCAATTTTTTCAAACTTTTTTGAATCAATACCCAATTCTTCCGGTATTGTGTATTTAAAGCGCGTTGCTTTGGTTTCAAGCCCCATTCCTGCCTTAAAATACAAACTGGGAGTAATCGGTAATTTTCCTTTTGCACCAATACCACCAAAAATAAGCTGAGCCGCATAACTCGCACTGTAATCTGTATCTTCATAACTCATGATGATCCCATCAGCTACTTGCAAACTATCCATTTTTGAAAGGATGTAAGGGTTTGCTGCCACATTAACAATCACCTTATTTTGCTTTAAAATAGCTTTTAACATGTTTTTAACCGGGTCGGTCAAACCAAAATCTTTATCCGGACGATTGTTGGTATTGTTCACATTCACAATAACCAGATTGAAATTTTTTAATGCTGCTAATACCGTATCAAAAATAAACTGCTTGGCATCTTTATCCAGACCAAAATGTGTGATGGGTGCATAATTTTCAAGTGTCTTTTGAAAAATATTCAGTTCCTTATATCCCAGTGAAACAGATGCAATTTTTAATGTATCCAGCTTTTGAAGTGGGATTATGTTTCCTTCATTTTGTAATAGCGTAATGGAAGCTTCTGTCAATTTTCTATTGATCAGTTCTGCATGTGGTGTATTTAATTCTTCTACTATTTTTTCAACTTTAATTTTTGAATAATGATTTAAACCGGCCCATTGTTTCACCAACAAAATTTTCAAACAACGTTTATCAATTTCCTCCTGAGAAATTTCACCACGTTCAATAGCTGCTTTTATTTCTTTGATTCCCTGCGGTACATCTTCCGGGAACAATAACACGTCATTTCCCGCCAACAATGCTTTTACACTTACCTCACCCGGTTTGTAAAATTTACTTACCCCTTTCATATTTAAAGCATCTGTAAATACAAGTCCTTTAAAACCCAGTGTATCTTTCAGCAAACCGGTTACAATTTTTTTTGTCAGTGTAGAAGGTTGATTTGGTGTGGTGTCCAAAGCAGGGATAGAGAGATGAGCCACCATAACACTCCCCAAACCTTGTTTCATTAATTCTTTAAATGGATATAGTTCCAGTGTATCCAGCCTTTCTCTGGAGGATTTAATCGTCGGTAATGTTTTGTGCGAGTCGCTATCGGTATCACCATGCCCCGGAAAATGTTTTCCGTTCGCAAGTACATGATTATCCTGCATCCCTTTCATATACATAATGGCCTTACGGGTAACATTGTATTTATTTTCGCCAAAGGAACGATTACCAATTACCGGATTTAAAGGGTTGTTATTGATATCAATATCCGGAGCAAAATTAATTTGCATACCTAATCGCTTGCATTGATTGGCAATTTCAACCCCCATTTCATAGATTAATGAATCATTCTGAATAGCTCCCAAGGTCATTTGTCTTGGAAATTTAGTGGTGCTATCCAACCGCATACCCAGTCCCCATTCGGCATCCATGGATATGAGCAATGGTACTTTTACGCAAGACTGGTAACAATTGGTAAGTATAGCCTGGCGTACAGGTCCTCCCTGAAAAAAGATCAGGCCTCCGATGTAATAATCATCCACCAGCTTCTTTATTTCTTTGATGTGATTTTTATCTTTATTGGAATATGCTGCAACCATAAATAGTTGCGCAATGCGCTGTTCCGGTGTTAATGTTTTAAAAACAGAATCGGCCCAACGTGTATCCTGCAAGTAAAAGGGAGGATCTAACGTTGATGATTCTTGCGCACAAACAGTTGAACCAATCGTACAGATTAATACTAAAAACGCTATTCTTTTTCTCATAATTCAAGGTGCTTGTATATAGCTATTCCCTCAGGGGATGTTCATCCGGCCGAACCGGCTTACAAATAAATTGTTCCTGGTTTCAATCAACCAATAGAACACGCGACCAAACGTACTATCAGCTCAATGAATCCAAGAACAAATTACGCTAGCTAATTTACAGTGGTTCAACACGTCATTTGTATTCACTTTTTTAACTTTTCAACTATCCGTTGTTAATGGAAAAAGAGAAAAAAGAAAAACACTTTATAAAAATCTTTTGCTTAGTTCGTACCTTTGTGCATCTTATTAATACAGCATTTCAACGGATGTATAAAAAACTTTTTAATGTGATGGTGTTAATGATTACGGTACTTACCGTTAATCTGCTTACCGGCTGGATCACTGATTATATCATACATTACAAACTTGGCTTAAGTCCTTATAAATATACGGCAATTGCAATGCTGGCCCTTGTTTTTATTCTTGTTCCGGCGTATAGTTACCTGAACAAAAAAGTGGAATATCTTATTGCGAAGGTTTTGCTATCAGGCAGCAATTCGTTTGGTAAAATAATGGGGTTGCTATTCTCATTTGCAGTGATTTTCACCATACTGTTCACCATTTATTTACACGAATGGTTTCATATTAATTTATTGGTGGTGTTGAAGGAGAAGGTGTTTTAATGTAAAAGGTATAGGTAATATTTATTCATTATTTACCTTTTTTTACTTTCTTAACAGAAATCCCCTGTAATTGTTAACTAATTACTTGTTACATCTTAAATATTACTTATTACATATGGATTAATAATATTATTTTTGTAGTACTTTTTTCCCTATGCCAGATATCATCCAACTTTTACCCGATTCTGTTGCCAACCAGATTGCAGCTGGTGAGGTTGTTCAGCGACCTGCTTCTGCTGTCAAGGAATTGATGGAAAACGCATTGGATGCTGGCAGTACCGCAATCAAGCTTATTGTAAAAGATGCTGGTAAAACCCTTATTCAGGTTATTGACAATGGCTCTGGAATGAGTGAAACAGATGCCCGTTTAAGTTTTGAACGGCATGCCACATCTAAAATAAGAAAGGCAGAAGACTTATTTTCCATACGCACCATGGGGTTTAGAGGTGAAGCTTTAGCCTCCATTGCTGCAATTGCCCAGGTTGAGCTAAAAACCAGACAAGGCGAAAATGAATTGGGAGTTTCTATTGAAATTGAAGCAAGTGATGTAAAAAAACAGGAAGCTTGCAGTGCTCCTGCCGGTACATCCATTTCTGTTAAAAATTTATTTTACAACATTCCGGCACGAAGGAATTTTTTAAAAACAGATACTGTCGAGCTGCGCCATATCATTGATGAGTTTCAGCGGGTGGCCATACCCAATCCACAGGTTGCTTTCTCTTTTTATTCCAATACAACGGAAGTTTTTCACCTGGAAGCCGGTTCGTTAAAACAACGGTTAATGGGCATTTTTGGAGCATCCTATAATTCCCGGCTAGTACCCGTTGAGGAAGAAACAGGTGTGGTAAAAATAAAAGGCTTTATCATGAAGCCTGAGTTTGCAAAAAAGACAAGAGGGGAACAGTTTTTCTTTTTGAACAAACGTTTCATAAAAAACCCATATTTACACCATGCGGTTCAATCTGCTTTTGAGCAATTGTTACCTGCTGATAGTTTTGCTTCTTATTTTTTATTACTGGATGTTGATCCCCAAACAATAGACATAAACATTCATCCTACCAAAACAGAAGTAAAGTTTGAAGATGAAAAATTGATTTATGCATTTTTGCGGTCAGCAGTGAAAAAGTCGTTGGGCCAGTTTAACATTGCTCCCAGCCTGGATTTTGACCAGGAGGCCCATTTGTACAATATGCCGTTAAAGCCTGCTGATGGGATAATTAAACAGCCAACCATCAAGGTGGACCCCAATTTTAACCCGTTTAAAAATGATAAGGATAGCCCATCTTATTCCCCGCCTAAGCTTTCAGATCGCGAGCGATCCAACAAAAGCAACTGGGAGCATATGTACCAGCATAGTCCTTATTTAAAAGTTGACAGTTCGGAAGAAGTAAAACAACAAACCATTCATACCGACTGGGACAAAGAACAAAAAATAAATAGCAAACAATCTGTTTATCAGCTTCACAATAAATACATCCTGTCACACATTAAATCAGGGTTTATTGTTGTGGATCAGCAAGGCGCCCATGAACGTATTTTATATGAACGCATAGTTGATTCATTTGAAAAAAACAAATCCTCCACACAGCAGGAACTTTTCCCGAAAACGGTTGAATTTAATCTGGCTGATTTTGAATTAATGAAAGAATTGCATTCAGAAATTCTGCTAATGGGCTTTGACATACAGGAGTTTGGAAAAAACACCTATGTTATTCATGGCATTCCTGCTGATATGGTTGGACATGACCCGGCTGTTTTATTAGAAGGATTATTGGAAAATTACAAACAAAATTTACAGGAGTTACGTTCAAACAAACGCGAAAATCTGGCTCGATCTATGGCAAAAAACATGGCTATAAAATCGGGCAAACCTTTGAGTCAGGAAGAAATGAATGTGATTATCGATGAATTATTTGCCTGTCAGATGCCATACGTTACCCCTGCCGGCAAACCAACGATCACCACTTTTTCAATGGATGATTTGGATAAACGATTTAAAAAATAAATACTTTTAGAGAATGAATTATCAAAATCCATATCGCCCACAAAATTTTTCATTATTACCTCCGGTGATAAAGAATTTATTGATAATTAACGTTTTGATGTTTTTTTTATCACTTGTTCTTTACCAGTCAGGAATGGATTTAACTGATTTACTAGGATTGCATTTTCCACTATCTGAAAAATTCAGACCTTACCAGATTGTTACCTATATGTTTATGCACAGTATTACGGATCCTATGCATATCTTCTTCAATATGTTTGCATTGTGGATGTTCGGTAATACACTTGAAAATTTATGGGGTTCAAAGCGTTTCCTCATTTATTATATGGTTACCGGAATTGGAGCTGCTGTTTGTCATTATACGGTTGTTTATTTTCAAATGCAGGATACCTTGACATTCCTGAATGATTATATCGCAAATCCCTCTCTTCATGCTTTTGAAGAGTTTACTGCTTCTAAAGGATTAACATTGAGCTCTCAGGATTTAATAAATCCACAGGAAGCGTTACAAATTTCGGTGGATAGCATGCGTGAATACCGGACTGCTTTCTTAAATGCACCTGTAATAATTGGGGCCTCAGGAGCAGTATTTGGAGTTTTATTGGCATTCGGTGTTTTATTTCCAAACACTCCTTTGTATTTAATGTTTATCCCAATTCCTATTAAAGCAAAATGGTTTGTTTTAGGATATGGGTTAATTGAGCTATTTTCAGGTATAAAAGGAAGTGTTGATGACAATGTGGCCCATTTCGCACACTTAGGAGGAATGTTATTTGGTTTTATTTTATTAAAGTATTGGCAACGACAAAAAACTAACTTTTACTAAAATTTATGGCAAATAAAATTTTAACAGATATTAAACAAAGTATTCGCAATGAAGATCCGGTAACCCGTCTTATCATTGTGAATGTTGCTGTGTTTTTATTGATAAACTCCTTAACCATTATCTACTTCTTTTCAAGGCAGTCGCTGGTGATTGGTTCGTTACAGGAGGCCTTTATAAGGAACATTACCTTGCCTTTAAGTATTCAACGGTTTATTTTTAAACCATGGACACTGATTACCTACATGTTTTCCCAGGAAGGGTTACTCCATATTTTCTGGAACATGGTGTCTTTGTATTGGTTTGGAAAATTATTATCGTATTATACTGCAACAAAAAAAATCATTCCGCTGTATATATTGGGTGGAATTGCCGGGGGATTGGCAACAATTCTTACTTTTGCCATAGTCCCCAAGTTTCATCCCTATGCATTCAATACGTTAATTGGTGCATCAGCCAGTGTTACAGCCATCATTGTTGCCACTGCCACGTTAATTCCAGATGTTAAAATAAACTTATTGTTAATTGGCCCCGTAAAATTGCTTTATGTTGCGGTATTTGTTATATTTATAGATGTGCTAAATGTTGCCTCAGAAGCAAATGTAGGGGGTAATATTTCACATTTAGGCGGAGCGTTAATGGGCTATGTCTTTATTGTTCAATATAAAAAGGGAAGAGATATGTCAAAATGGATCAATCGTTTTTTTGACTGGGTAAAGGGATTATTTAAAAGAGGTCCAAGAGGTACCATGAAAATTGTTCACAAAAAACCTGTTTCGGATGAGGAATTCAATGGAAACCGAAAAGCAAACCAACAAACTGTAGATGAAATTCTGGATAAAATTTCGAAATCTGGATACGAAAGCTTGACTAAAGCGGAGAAAGATATTTTATATAAGGCGAGTAATAAGATTTAAAGTTTGCCTTAATTGCAAACCTTTTAAATATTGATGACGTGTGCAAGGTGTACGTTCGAGCGCACACTGACTACCAATCATTAATTTTACTACTTCTAATTTCTTGTTTAAATTCAATAAAAGAACCTACACTAAACTTTAAGCAAATCCATTTTTCCACTTGAAGAATTCATTTTATTTCGTGACATTTGTTATCTAACAAACTGTACACTTGAGTTCTCTACCCAATTCTGCTTCTCCATTAAAAAAGAAAAAAAACAAGCGATACTTTTTTAATCGCATTGCTTTTTTTTGCAATCACTTTGCAGC
>DAORKB010000083.1:6223-13573 GCA_035439365.1 Bacteroidia bacterium | reverse complement strand
TCGTTTTCTTGTTTTAATCCACTGATTATTAATATTTTAATTTTTAGAACTCCCCAAAAGCGGTAAATTCAATTTCCACGAGGTTTTAAAGAGTCTGACAATTCTATTGAATCATGAAATTATATTATCAGATCAATTTGATAAGAGGGGAAATAAATAATGACTGCAAAATTAATTTCCAGGTACGATTGTCACGTATGATTAATTTTTAATATTCAAAGAATTGCTGATTGTCTCCTCTACCATTTTTTTTAGTCGTTCAGTATCTGCTTTGCACAGTTCCGTTGTATTTATTGGTTGATGAATAATAACTTTTGATATCCCTGGTCCGGCTCTTCCCTTCCAAATACCTGTTCTTTGAAGAAGTTTCCAATTATTAACAAATGTTACGGGAACGATTGGAATTTTTTTCTGAATCGCAATCGCAAATGCACCTGTCTTAAACGGAGCCATAACCGGCGCTAATTTAGATATAGTACCCTCAGGAAATATAACAAGAGGGTTTTTGTTATCTATTTCATGCAACATTCTTTTCTGTGCATGTATTGAACCTGTAGGACTATTTCTATCAATAAGAATATTCATTCCTGAAGTATAATAAATATGAAATAATGGCCATCTCTCTATTTCTTTCTTTCCGGTAAAAACAAAGTATTGTCTGAAAATCCTGTAAAGACAAAAAATATCTAAAAAAGAACTGTGATTCGGACAAATAATATATGAACCATTTTTGGGAATGTTATCTGCCCCTTTTACTTTTAGAAAAACACCTGCAAATAACAGCAATAGAAAAGCATGTATTCTCATCAAACAAAAGGCTTTTGGGAAACGCTCTGGTCTTTTTAAAAAATAATATATAAATGGATATAAAATAACTAATGTAATCACAAAAAAAAGCAAATAGTAAATTTTAAATAGAGCTCTTAATACCAGCAGGATCGCTTTCAGTGATATTGAAAAAAATGTCAGCATATTCATTAATAAAAATTTTCCTATGGATTTCAAAAACTAATTCAACCGCATTCTTATTTCGGGCGGGCAAAATTGAAAGTATAGTTTTTTCTTAACTATGATCTGGGTCAACATTATATGCTATTAGTACTTTAAACGAAGAAATATTATCAGGTTAATGATCTATGTCATAATCTAGCGCTTATGCCTTGCGTATTTTTGCACGCTACAAATGAAATTCGAAAACCTATTTTCATTTTCCTATATAGATGAACACAAAAAAACAACACACATTCCATATACCAGTGATGGGTCTGGGATATACTATTGACACTCCTTTGAAAGTTGCGCGTTTTGGTATTTCTTCTGTAATTAGTATTATTGAAGATGAATTAATCGAACAAATGCGGCAATTTTATTGCCTCAACTCAGGAAAAGAATACATTCCGATTACATGCACGGAAGATGATTATCGGGCAAAACGTATTACAGCTTACCTTAATTTGGTTGATGCGCTTGTTCATGATCAGCTTTTGGAAATACGCAGTTCACACTTTGGTGAAAGCAACGATCTGGAAAAATACTTCGAACTATTGCCGGACTCATCAGCATTGAAACAGCTGTATTTGAAAATGCGCAGCACGATCAATCAACATGAACAAGAATTGATTCAAAAACAACTTTGCTCACAGATAACGGCTGGTTCAATTGACGTAAACATTATGTCAAAACTGGATAAGCAAAATTATTCAAAAGATGGCACTCCTCTTCCTGTTGAATTTTGCGATGCGATGTCAGCCTTGAGAGGATATGCAAGTAGTACGCTTGCTTCTTCAATCGTATTTTCTGCTGGCTATAATCCGCGATTGTATTCATACATTGAAAATTTCAAGGATTTTTTTCCGACTAAAAACGGTTACCTCAAGAAAAAAATAATATTAAAGGTGAGTGATTACAGATCGGCTTTAATTCAAGGAAAATTTCTGGCAAAAAAAGGTTTGTTTGTTTCTGAATTCCGTATTGAATCAGGGTTAAATTGTGGAGGTCATGCTTTTCCAACAGAAGGCATGCTGCTGGGTCCGATTTTAGAAGAGTTTAAAACCAAACGTTCTCTTTTAAACAATGAACTGCTTGAAATTTGCAATCAGGTATGGAAAACAAAAGGAATAATTAATGATTCGCTTTCCATCCGTATTTTAATTTCTGCTCAGGGTGGTATCGGAACTGCGAATGAACATTCTTTTCTATTACAATATTATGATATTGACAGCACGGGTTGGGGAAGTCCCTTCTTGCTTGTACCGGAAGCAACAAATGTCGATGAAGATACATTGAACCAATTGATCAATGCCACCAAAAAAGATTATTATCTGAGTTATGCTTCACCTCTGGGAATCCCTTTTAATAATTTTAAACCATCAACATCCGAAAGTCAAAGGCTTAACCGAATTGATAAAGGACGTCCGGGAAGTCCATGTTACAAGATGTTTCTTTGTTCCAATACAGAATTTACTGAAAAGCCAATATGTATTGCATCCAGAAAGTATCAACATTTAAAAATAGAGCAACTAATTGAGAAGAATTTAGAACCTTCTGCTTTTAAAACTGAATTTGAAAAAATTACGGAAAAGGATTGCCTTTGTGAGGGGTTAGGAGCATCTGTTCTGTTGAAAAATAAAATTCCTTTGCTTCACAAAATGAAAGCAGTAACGATATGTCCGGGGCCTAATCTGGCGTATTTTTCAAAAATCTCTTCTTTACAGGAAATGGTTGGTCATATTTATGGAAAAACGAACCTTCTCAACTCTTTGATGCGTTCCAATATTTTTGTAAATGAATTAATCTTATACATCGAGTATCTTAGAAAGGAAATTATTGATTCCCCAAAAATTTCAACTGCTCAAATCAGATATTTGAATATGTTTAAAGCTAATCTTCTGAACGGGATTAACTATTATAAAAACCTTCTACCTGTTATAAAAATAGAAACTGAAAAATATCTCAATAATATGAGAGATGAGCTACTGACAATTGAAGCTTCTTTATTAAAACTTACTATTCCTGAAACAGTTTTGACGGATTGAGTTTGAAGTCTCATTTCCGAATTTATCGATGTGTAAATGGTATATAAAAAACTAAAACTATTGCTTCAATTCCCAGTTTAGTTTGTTATGATGCCCCAAATGGTTATCAGTATATTTAATCTTTGTCAGTTCGATTAGCCAAATATTTCCAGATATTGCGAGCGCAAAAGGAAACTTCAAATAATAGCATCGTTTGGCTTCATGTACCTGTTCGGTATTTGGTTCAATGAACTTTCCTTCTATTTGCACGCCTTTACTCTCTGTTAATTTATTTGTGCTTGAAATAATTGCAGCAGCTACTTTTGCATTCCTGAGTGCTTCCTTTATATGACGACTATCTGAACTGGATTTAAAGATTATTGCGTTCAAATTTTCCGAATACACAAAATAGCAAATTGCGCAATAAGGTTGCTCCTCTACAGACGTTGCCATTGTGAATTGATGATGTGACCGCAGAAACTTTATTATTTCCTGGTCAGGATGGTTTGGATTACTCATTTTAGTTACTAAATATTTTTTAATAAGTATTGCTCAGCTCTTCTATCCCTTTCTTTTGTTATAAGCTGTAATTCTCTACCCATTTGACCGGCAATTGCTGTATTTTCCTGTGCTCTCCTGATTAAATACGGGATCACAGATTCGATAGGACCATAAGGAAGGTATTTGGTTACATTATAATTTGCAGCGGCAAGATTATAAGTAATGTGATCACTCATTCCATATAATTGCGAAAAATAAACATTCTCGTTGTCGTTTGGTATACCCAACCTGGACATCTCATTAAGCAGATGAATTGTACTTGCTTCATTATGCGTTCCAGCGCATAGGGTCACTCTATTGATGTTTTCCAGGCAAATAGTTATAGCTTTATTAAAATCTGAGTCTGTTCTGTTTTTGGAAATTTGTATTGGTGATGGATACCCTAATTGCTCAGCTCTCAAGTTTTCCTTTTCCAGATATGCACCTCTCACCAATTTAATTCCAATAAAAAAGTTTTCATCTTTTGCTATTTTTAATAGAAATTTAAGATAGTCAATTCTATCAATACGATACATCTGAAGCGTAGTAAGTATAATTGCCTTCTTTTTATTATATTTTCGCATCATGTCTTCAGCCAGGCGATCAATTGGTTCCTGAATCCAACTTTCCTCAGCGTCAAAGTAAATTGGTACATCTCTGGTATAAGCCTGGTTGCATATTTCTTCCAAACGCTCTGTTCCTTTTTCATACTCACCTTTTTCCTGGAGTGTTAATCTCTGGTTGGTTGATAATTTTTCGAGGGAACCTGCGGATATAATACCCGATAACTTCAGGCAGGTATAAGGAATGGAGTGATTCTTCTGTGCGATCTTTATCACCTCTATTACTTCTGTTTTAGTTTGTTCAAAATCCAAAGAGTTATTTTTGCCTTCTACTGAATAATCTAAGATGGAACCAATATTAGATTGTTTCAAACCGGTTACAATTTTTTGAGTTTCCGACAAATTTTCACCGCCACAAAACTGTTCGAATATCGTTTTTCTTATAATTGTTTTTATCGGCAACTTGATCTTAAGAAAGATTATTGTAATTCCAGAAAATATTTTTACTACGATTGGAAATTTCAGCAGCCTAAAAAGCCACAATGTCTTATACAGTTGTGAATTTGATTTTTTTATAAAGGCTTTGCTTGAATTATTGAAATCAACTTTAGTGTTCATAATAATGTATATATTGGTTTATTACTATTATTTGTAGGCCGCTGCTTATTTACTCAACTACTTTTTCAAGGCCACGCATATCTATAATTTTCACTTTTCTATTTTTTACAGTAATCAATTTAAGTTCCTTCATCTCTGCAAGTATCTTATAAATATAACTTTCAGAGGCACCGACCAAATTCGCCAGTTCAGCTATAGAATAATTTACCTCATCATCAATCACCTCATGCTTATTTTTTTCCAAAAGTATCGTCGCAACCTGCTCTCTGATATTTCTGCTCGAAACTTCCGTAATTTTTGTTTCAATGAGTTGCAGCTTTAAACATAAATTTTTCATCAATTCCAATGAGGTTTCTTTTTTCCTTTCCCAAATGTTGTTCAGCGTATGTTTTGCAATTTCATAAATTATTAATGGTTCTGAAGCGATGACGGATACGAAAGATTTCTCATTACCCAATAAAACATTAATATTCAGATAGTCTCCTTTTTTAGCATCCGGAAAAGTAAATACTTTTCCTTTTGAATTTTTGTGGATCACTTTTGCAATTCCAGCTTCGATATAAAAAACAGCTGTTGGCCGTTTACCTTGCTCGAGAACCAAATCGCCAGCATTATACCGGCGAACATGTTTTTCGTTTATCAAATCAACAGTTTTAAAAAAACGATCTTTATTTTTCATTTTTTTTCTCAATGGTACTTACTTTAAGTAATCAGTTTCAAAATTACTTTCAACAGGTACCTTAAAACAATGACTGGTGTCATCTTCCCGGGTCTTTGAATTTTTATACGCACTGAAAGCAAAATTGTATCCGTGTAATCACTTTGGAAAGTATGATATAGATCATAAACAAAAGTGACCTAAGTCATTTTTGTTTGTAACTGAAAGAATATGTTTATAAAAGTGAGAACGTATGCTTCATTCTATTCCTAACTTGCACAAAAAAAGACGAGCACATTCAATAGGTGTTTTAAACGTATAGCCCCGGATTGGGGTATTTAATAACTATATCAATTCTAAAAATCATGACAAATTTTGTTATTAAAAGAAGCGGGGAATATGAACCCTTTCATCTTTATAAGATTAAAGACGCTATAAAAAAAGGATTCGAAAGCGTAAACCAAAACGTTGATCCGGAGATACTCAACATTGTTTCCAATAAGTTGTCGTACAAGGATGTCTGGGCGGTTGAAGAAATTCAGGATATAATTGAAATGACATTACACGCCAGAAACTATTTTAATGTTATGCGATCTTTTATGTTATACCGACATACAAGGAAGCTTCAACGTGAACATGTTGATGGATTGAATGAAGATACAACATACGTTGACAGTTCTCAAACAATTGAAGAATACATTTTTCAAAAAGATTGGCGAATTAATGCAAATGCAAATACCTCCTACTCAAACGCGGGTTTGGTAAATAATGTCGCGGGGAAAATTATTGCGAATTATTGGCTTGATAAAATTTATAGTAAAGAAGAGGGATATGCCCATCGTAACGGTGATCTTCATATTCATGATCTCGATTGCCTGACAGGATATTGTGCCGGGTGGAGCTTACGAGTCCTTCTAAACGAAGGATTTAATGGTGTAAGAGGACGCGTTGAAAGCAAAGCTCCTGCCCATTTCCGGGAAGCTTTAGGACAAATGGCGAACTTCTTAGGAATATTACAGAGCGAATGGGCGGGCGCCCAGGCGTTCAGCTCTTTTGATACATATCTGGCTCCCTATGTATTTAAGGATAATCTTCCATATGAGGAAATCATAAAGGCTATTCGAAGCTTTGTATATAATTTGAATGTTCCAGCACGTTGGGGACAGTCCCCCTTTACGAACATCACAATTGATTGGAATGTTCCCGAAGATTTAAAAGATCAAATTCCAACAAAAAAAAATCATCATTTATTCGAAGGAATGGTAGTCAGTGAAGCTTTCATGAAAAGAATAAAATCAAGGGGTGTTGAAAAAGCAACAGATTTGTGTTATAAACATTTTCAAGAAGAAATGAACCTTATTAATAAGGCATATTATACAGTGATGACAGAAGGGGACGCGAATGGCCAACCATTTACATTCCCCATTCCTACGGTAAACATTACAGAAGATTTTAACTGGTATGGTGAAAACACCGATTTGTTATTTGAAAATACTGCAAAAATAGGTTCTTCCTATTTCCAGAATTTCATAGGCAGCCAATATATAAAAGATGCTTATGGAAATAAGATTGAGAACGAAAATGCTTATAAACCCAACGCTGTACGAAGCATGTGTTGCAGACTACAACTTGACCTTAGAGAATTATTAAAACGTGGGAACGGCTTATTCGGAAGTGCGGAAATGACGGGAAGCATCGGCGTTGTAACTATCAATATGGCACGTTTAGGTTTTCTGTATAAAGAAAATTTAAATGCTCTGTACGAGCGCCTGGATTTTTTATTAGAAATTGCCAAATCTACACTGGAAAAGAAAAGAAGTTTTATTCAAAAAATGTTTGATCAGGGTCTTTATCCATATACAAAAAGGTACTTACCTCATTTCAGAAATCATTTTTCCACTATAGGAGTAAATGGAATGAACGAAATGCTAATGAATTTTTTTGGAGATAAAACAAC
>DAORKB010000083.1:0-6123 GCA_035439365.1 Bacteroidia bacterium | reverse complement strand
CATTTATATATGAGTGAGCGTTTAAGCTCACCTGAAGCTTGCCGGAATCTTGTAAAAAAGGTTATTTCCAATTTCAGGTTACCTTATATAACAATAACTCCGATTTTCAGTGTTTGCCCTAAACATGGTTACCTGAACGGTGAACATGAATATTGTCCAATCTGTGATGAAGAAATTTTGATTGAAAATGAAACTATTAACTCAAATACTATAAACTATGAAAAAAGAAACCAGCGAAATGCAGCAAATCCAATCTAAAAGAACAAAATGTTTGGTATATACAAGAGTTATGGGATACCATAGGCCAGTTGAAAGTTTTAACATTGGTAAAAAGGGTGAACATAAACAACGCATCCATTTTGAAGAACATGTATGCAGATAAACCTATATTTAGCATCACTCCTTTTACGCTATTGGATTATCCTGATAAGACAGCCTGCATCATTTGGTTTGCAGGCTGTAATATGAGGTGTGTCTATTGCTACAATCCGGAAATTGTAAAAGGAAAGGGAATGTTATCCGTAGATGATGCCTTGAATTTTTTGAAATCACGGATCAACCTGATCGATGCAGTTGTGTTAAGCGGGGGGGAAAGTACACAATACAACAAGCTCAGCGAATTTATCCGCAAAATAAGAGAGCTCGGAATGCTTGTTAAGTTGGATACAAACGGCTCCAATCCGGATAGAATTAAAGCTCTCCTGGCAGATGGACTGTTAGATTATGTTGCTTTGGATTTTAAATCGATGGAGATGGATTATTTCCGGATAACCGGCTCCAAACTCTTTTCCAGATTTGTAAAAACATTAACTATGTTGATTGATTCATCCATTGCCTATGAAGTCAGAACAACCGTACATACAGCATTGATCAGCAATACAAGATTATCTGAGATGATCGACTTCGTTTATGCAAAAGGTTACAGAGGGAATTATTACATACAAAATTTCGTTAACAACACTCCTACCCTGGGCAGGATTGAAAATGCCGAACACAAGATATCCGTGATTAATTACCCTCACCCTGGCTTAAGAGTGATCTGTAGGAACTGAAATGAATGCTGTTATATTGAAATAACTGCAATCAAAAGGAAAATACCAAGCATGAACGATATGATTATTAAGGCCATACCAATTCGCTCAAAGGCGTATTTTTTTTTCATCCTAACAAAATAGGAAACGGCAATTGCAAGGGATAACCAAAGCAAACCAAGTAGAATGAAGTTCATGAGTAACTCCGTTTTAATAAAATAACCGATAAAAACAGCATAAAAGCGCCTGCCTGATGCAAAACGCCAATGACAACAGGTACCCGGCAGAGTAACGCAGTTACACCAAGTAAAAATTGAATACAAATACTTGCCCCCAAAAAGAGCAATTGTTTCTTCATTCTTTTTATTTCCCACAGATTATAAATTGCTTTTGCGGATAGTACAACAATTGAGAAAGCAATCATTCTATGTAAAAACTGAACGCTGGTCGCATGATTAAAAATGTACCTCGTATTTAACAGCAGAGCGGGTATCTCGGGAGGCACAAATGCCGAACCCATCAACGGAAATGTATTATAGATAAGCCCGGCATGTAAACCGGATACAAATGCTCCTAAGATAATTTGAATAAAAACAATGCATACAAGACTATTGATGAGTATAACCGCTTTGATATTCCGTTCCGGTTTTTTATTGGGATTTTCAAGAAAAGCGGAAAAAGCAAAATAGATTAAAAGAAATGCATTACCAAGATGCAGTGCCAAACGGAAATGACTTACCCGGGGAATAGTATACAGTCCGCTCTTTACCATGAACCAACCTATAAAACCTTGCAATATCCCGAATATCAATAAAAGAGAGGCATATTGATATTGCCTTAAAGAGAATTTTTTATTCTTGATAAACCAAGCATACGGAAGTAAGAAAAAGATTCCAATAAAACGGCCAGTAAAACGGTGAATATATTCCCACCAATAAATACGCTTGAATTCTTTCAAACCAAAATTTTTATTTATCAATCGAAATTCGGGTGATAATTTATACTTTTCAAATGGAACTTTCCAGTCGGAATCTGTAATTGGAGGAAAACTGCCTAGCACAAAATCCCAGTTCACCATTGACAATCCGGAATGTGTAAGGCGTGTTATTCCGCCTGTTAACACCATAACATATATTAATATGCAGCCACCCAGAAACCAATATTTCACCCACTTGTCACTCTGCCTTTGTGGATCATATACAATACAGTTTCGAGCTATCATCGATAAATTCATCAAACTTGAATAACTTTTCTTTAAGATTTATTCAATGGACAGCTGACGTAATCTAATCACTCAAGTTGGCCATAACTACCAATTTCGGAACGTTTAGCAGCTCTATTTTTTTTCCATTGAAATCTATTACTCTTTCTGTTTTAAGCACTCCTAATAAACGTATAACCGTTTCGGTTGCAGTTCCTACAAGATTGGCAATTTCTTCTCTGGTAAGAACAACGTTAATCGTTTTATTATCTTTTTCGAAACCATATGTTTCTTTCATAAATAATAATGCCTCTGACATTCTTTCTCTGACGGTTTTTTGTGCCAAACCGGTAATTTTACTCTCAGCAGATTTTAAATCCTGTGCCAACAGTTTCATCAGCCCAACGGAAATTGATAAATTTTTATTCATCATTTCAAAAAAAAGATCCTTTGGAATAAAACATATATCAGATTCAACCAAAGCCTCTGCAGTAGAGGTATAGCGTTCATCACTTAACAAAGCCCGGTAACCAATTACATCACCAGCTTTAACTAACCTTACAATTTGCTCTCCTCCGTTTTCTGCCAACTGGAATACCTTCACCTTCCCCGAATAAACAACGAATATTCCATGAGGTAACGCATTTTGGCTGAATATAATTTGTCCATTCTTGTAAGTGGAACAACCTTTATTATGATTAATTGCTTCAACGTCGCCTTCCTGAAGCTCGCAGAATATTGATTTCGCCCGTGAACTGCAACTTTCGCAATTTACAAAAGCATTCCCTTTTCTTATCATGACTGAATAATTGGATTTCTATTTATCAAAATTATTCTAATCAGTCATAATTAAATATGATATAGATCAGCTTTTCACCTTTCAACATTTTTCCTTTTAAGGGCATTCGTGTATTCCCTTTTTTCTGCAGTTGTTACGGGTTTGACTTCAGGAACCATTATAGGCTTCGCTTTTGAATCTATTGCTACAAATGTGAAATAGGCATTGCTTACAAGAGCTGGTTTTACCTTTTTAACCTGCCGGGCCCATACTTCAACATAAATCTCCATGGAAGTATTAAATACACGTGTAATTTTCGCTTTAATTGTCAGAATATCCCCTAAATGTGCCGGTTTCTTGAATTGTATGCTGTTTATTGAAACGGTAACTGCTGTACTTTCTGCGTGAATTTGCGCACATATGGCGGAAGCAATATCCATCCAATGTAATAATCTGCCCCCCTGTAATATTCCTAAGGGGTTGGTGTCATTCGGAAAAACAATTTCCGTCATTATCGTTTCGGAGTCGCCCGGAGTTTTTGCATTTGTCATGTTACGCATCTGAATTGGGCTATTAATCTATAACGGATTTTTAAAGTCCGGGTTATTAATAAAGCTTGTATCTGTAAGTGTTTTTAAAAATATAACAAGATTCGCTTTTTGTTGTGCTGTAAGGTTAAGCCCATATTTTTTTGCGGGCTTTGTTAATAGAGGACTAATGTTGGGAGATTCACCATGAACTCCCGAATTATAAAATTCAACAACTTCTTCCAGTGTCTGGAACCTTCCATCATGCATATAAGGCGCTGTAAGTTCGATATTCCTTAAAGTAGGCACACTGAATTTTCCGATGTCAAAACTATCTTTTGTTATCTGATATCTTCCCAAACCTATTGTTGTAGCGAAGTCGAGGCCATTATTGTCAAAGGTATTACTTGTCATTAAAGGATAACCATGACAGTGAAAACAATCTCCCCTTTCGGTAACGAATGTTTGAAAACCATCCCACTCTTCAGGTGTAAATACTTCATTGTAACGAACTATTTTATCAAACCTGGATTCAGAAGAAACCATAGTGCACATGAATTGCGAAATTGCAGATACAATCTTAAGTTGAAGTTCTTGATATTCCAAAGTTGAAATATCATCTATATTAAATGCTTGTTTAAACAATAATGGGTATTGCGCGTGATGTTTCATTTTTTGAACTAACTCCGGCATATTGGTGTTAAAAAAATCCTCCCCAAAATCGCTTAAACAAAGATGATGCAATATCGTTTCCGATCCGTTCCAATTATAATTAGGATTCCATGCGAGATTAATATGTGGTGGCACACTAATTTTTTCTCCCGTTTTAGTGGTAAACAAAGCTCTTGAAAAAGATTCTTCCCTTATATGGCAAGATGAACATGATAATCCATTACTCGAAAGAATTGGATCATAATATAGCATTCGTCCCAAACGGATACCTTCAACAGTGAGAGGATTGTCTGGTGCGATGATTGGTTTTGGAAATTTATAAGGGATTTTTAATTCATAAGGAGTTGCAATATATGGGTCGGGGGAAACTATACTCTTCTTACAAGATATCGCAACAATTATTAAAGTAATAATAATTAAAAGCGTCTTTTTTTTCATAATTCAAAAGTTAAAAACATCTGTTCCATTTACAGCGATCTTCTTCATTGCGGCTGGGTTTCCCATAATATAATTCCCGTCCGTATTAAAATCAAATGTATACGGGTTTCTAAACCATTCATTGATGTTCATTACAAGGTTAACAGAAGTCAATTTGTTTGCTGATACAACTATACCCTTATTCATTTTAATTGGAATTAAGCAAGCATTTGTTCCCAGATGCATTGCATATCCAAACGTTCCCGAGCTATCCTTGTAATGCCCTTCCAGCCTTAAAAAATGATATCCTCCACCCATAGGTTCCGGCCATTGCATATTGATATTTTCGGGAGTAGCCGGAAGCATATCGGATCGGTTTTGCAAAGAATCAAGCCCTATATTAAATGTTATACCAAGGTAATTTCCCTCAGGCACATTTTCCAGTATCAGATGATTCGTTTCAGACACAGTCGCATCGACATATTGAAATTTTTTTAATAATATGTTACTCCCATCAGATTTAACCAGGCTTATTTGAGATAAATAATAAACCAGATTTGTGACACTATACTTGTATCCTGCCTGAGTTTCATAATTAAAATGATTGGTGACCAAAGACTCATTATCTACTTTGTAAGCAATTGATAAATCTATCCCCTGTTGGGCTTCAGCAATTTCGCCAATGGTTTCATCTTTTTTGCATGAAAATAGCATGATGAATAGCACACCAATCCATATACTCCAAACCTTTTGCATTTGTTTTTTTTTCAAAACTATTGTTTAAAGCAATCGAAAACAATGACCCAAATCATTCTCTGGAAATTTTACCTGTTTAAAAACAAAAAAGTAACAGAATCGGAAGAAAAAATGAATCAGGAGCAAACAAGGATTGGAATGAGGTTTTAAATCATAGAAACGAAACAAATATTGCAATGAAACAGTTCCACTTTTCCATCTGTTCAGCCCGGTAATTTACAATGTAAGTGATAAAACGTGTAGACTATATTTATTTTATAAAGTGGGATCGTTTTTCCCGTAATGTTGCTGAAGCCTATATCACTATCCGTGATTTGAAAAAGTTGGGAGTAGAAGCTCAGGCAATTGAACAGCCATTGGATTTTGAAATTCCAGAAAGTAAAATCATGTTGGCTATATATTTAGCGGCCCCTGAAGTAGATAATGATAGAAGAGCATTAAATATTTTTCATGGAATAAGAAGAGGAAAGAAAGAAGGACGATGGTTAGGAGCTTGTTTAAGAGGATATAAAAATGCAAGAGATGAAAATAATAAACCAATAATTGTTCCTGAAGGTGGGAAACAGGAAGAACTCGTTAGACGTGCATTTACAGAGTTTGCTTCAGGTTTATATAATATTGAAGAGCTTCGTTTAAAGCTACAGAAGGAAGGGTTAAAATGTAATAGAAATTCTTTTTGGATGCTCTTAAGAAACAAGGGATATATAGGGAAAGTGCTAGTGCCAAGCTATAAGGATGAAG
>DAORKB010000082.1:0-13675 GCA_035439365.1 Bacteroidia bacterium | reverse complement strand
CTTTTATATAATTGTTATCTCCTATGTATTTAAAAGGTTATAAAGGTAATCATGCATGTATTAATTGATGGCATGATGATTTTATTTCACACGAAAAAGATGCGAAAATCATTACTTTAATGATTACTTAGTGTAATATAAAAAAACACATTTAAAACTTACAAATAGAAATTTGCAGATTAAATCATAAAAAAATCGCCAAAAGTTTAATAACTTTTGGCGATTTTAAAATATAATTCAGAGCTGCTTATTCTTGTATCAATAATTTTCTTTGTTCAATACCAGCATCTGTTCTAATTGTAATTAAATACAACCCATTGCCTACACTCACATTCCAAATTAAGTTATGATTACCAGTGGCCATTTCGCCTTCTTGAATTACATCCAACACTCTTCCTTGAATATCAGAAATTGAAACGTTAACCTGGCTAGCAACTGAATTTTTAAAGCTGATGTTTACTATTCTTTGCGCCGGGTTCGGGAAAATTTCAAATGCCGAAATAGTTGCTAATTCGTTCGGTGCAATTTTCTTATCACAAGGACCAACAATAACTTTCAGGCATATTCTGTCTTTGCATTCAACACCTGCCGCATTTTTACCTACAACGATTAAACATACTTCGTACGTTCCTGGAGCAGCATATACATGAGATGGATTTTGCAAAGTAGATGTGCTTCCATCTCCAAAACTCCACAACCAATTTGTAATGGTAGTACCTGTTCCTGTTGCACTATAATCAATAAAATTAACTTTGCATCTTTCTGCTTTGTAATCGAATTTTGGATATACTGCACATTGTTTTGGATCACAATCTTTAACAACGATGTCTAAACAAACTTTGTCTTTGCATTGTTCGCCGGTTATTTTATTTGTTCCAACAATGATTAAACATACCACATAGTTTCCTGGAGCAGCATATACATGTGATGGATTTTGTACACCAGTGGTGGTATTTCCATCACCAAAAATCCACTCCCAATACGTGATAACGGTACCAGGTGCAGTTGCACTGTAATCTGTAAAATATACTTTACATCCATCCACTTTGTAATCAAATTTTCCTGCAACCTTACAAGGCTCTGTTTGACCACAGTCTATAACTCTTACTTCCTGGCATACTTTATCCTTGCATTCTTCCCCTTTAGCGTTTTTACCTACAACGGTTAAACAAGCCGTATAGGTTCCCGCTGTTGCATATATGTGAGTCGGATTTTGTAAAGTTGATGTTGTTCCATCACCAAAACTCCAAAGCCAATTTGTAACGGTAGTACCGGAACCCGTAGTGGCAAAACCAGAAAACATGACGTCGCATTTACCAATTTTGTAACTGATAATGGCCTTTAGTTTACACGAATCAGTTTGACCACAACCATCAACCGTTATTTTCCTGCAGTATGTATTTTTACACTCTACTCCTGCTGCGTTCTTTGCATAAACAGTTAAACAAACATTATAGGTGCCTGCTGTTGCATACGTATGTGTTGGGTTTTGAACAGTTGAGTTGGTTCCATCATTAAAGCTCCAGAGCCAGCTGGTAATAGTAGTACCTGGATTTGTTCCTGTCTGATCAATAAAATAAGCTGTGCACTTATCAATTTTAGCTTCAAACAAAGGTTTAACTCCGCATGGCTCCTGCCCACAACCCTCAACCGTTACTTCTTTGCAATAGGTATTTTTACACTCCGCTCCTGCTGCATTTTTCCCATAAACTGTTAAACAAACCTTGTAAGTACCTGCTGTCGCATACGTATGTGTTGGATTTTGTACGTTTGAGCTTGTGCCATCACCAAAGGTCCAGGCCCATGCTGTTATTGTTGTTCCGGTGTTGGTTCCGGTTTGATCAGCAAAATAAACGGTACACTTATCAATTTTAAATTGAAATAAAGGTTTTACACCACAAGGATCTTGTCCGCAACCATCAACTGTTACTTTCGTACAGAATTGATCTTTGCATTCTTCACCTTTCGCATTTTTTCCTACAATGGTTAAGCATACAGCATAGGTTCCTGCTGTTGCATAGGTATGACTTGGATTTTGAACAGTTGATGTACTTCCATCACCCATATCCCAATACCAATTCGTGATTGTTGTGCCTGTACCTACTGCACTTACATCAAAAAATTGCACCGTGCATTTTTCGACTTTAAATTCAAATCTTGGAGCTATTTTGCAAGGTTCTGTTTGACCACAATCAATTGCTGTTATTTCTCTGCACATTTTGTCTTTGCATTCTTCACCTTTTGCATTTTTTCCTACAATGGTTAAGCATACAGTGTAGGTTCCAGCTGTTGTATACGTGTGATTTGGATTTTGTAAGGTAGAAGTACCACCATCTCCAAAGCTCCAAAACCAATTCGTTATGGTTGTGCCCGGACCGGTCGTACCAAAACCTGCAAACATTGCTTCGCATTTATAAATTTTGTAACTTAAATCTGCTTTTAGTTTACAAGAATCTGACTGTCCGCAACCTTCAACTGTTACTTTAGCACAGAATTGATTTTTGCATTCTTCACCTTTTGCATTCTTCCCTACTACGGTTAAGCATACCGTATAGGTCCCTGCTGCGGAGTATGTATAGGTTGGATTTTGAACATTAGAGTTGGTGCCATCACCAAAACTCCAATGCCAATTTGTAATGGTGGTGCCTGTATCGGCAGTGCTGAAATCTTTAAAATAAACGGTGCATTTATCTGTTTTGTACTCAAATTTTGCTTTGAGACTACAGGGTGGTGTTTGTGCTTTTGCTGTAAAGCTAAAAGTTAGGCACACCAAAGCCACTAGAGAAAAGAGTATCTTTTTCATGGGGTTTAGGTTTTAAAGTATGATTCGTTTTTGAGGGAAGTAATGTAACTAAGAGAGACAAAAGTAGGCTACATCTTTACCAAATATAAAATTTTTTGCGTTAAGAATACATTATTTAATCGTTTATGTTATAACCAAAATTTGTCTATAAACTTCTAGATGCTAATTCTATTTCTTTCGTTGCATCAAATTAAAATCATTTCCTTCAAATCTTCCAACACGTTTTCCTTTGTACAACTCAAACCTTGATTTCACTTCTGTTTTCGGCCAGTTATTATTTTTTTCGTCGATATCTGCCGTTTCTTTATAAGGATCTAATTGAATGGATGCAACCTCTTTAAATTTTGCAAAGGTTTTGGTTACCTTTTTCTCATCTTTTCGCCAGATGTATGCATTGATGCGCTCTATTTCACTAGTGCCATCAATATAGTTCCATTGTATAATAATCGGCATAACGGTTCCCCCCTTGTTGCTAAATTGAATTTCGTAATAAAAATTGTGCTCATATCCTTCAGCTTCAGAATCTGACAGAACACTTATTTTATCGTATCTGTTTCTAATATGATACATCGGATAATCGCTTGCAACAGGTTTGTAATTAAAATAAAAATCACGTAGTGTTGTATCCACATCTACCAAAAATTTCATTCCGTTTTCACGGTTACGAATCTGGGTAATATGTTGAAATTTTTCAGCTGGTTTATTAATTTTAATTGTGTCAATTCTTGATATCGGCGCTGATGCATGCGAAACGGTTATTGCTTTTACCGAGTCTATCGAAATATCAACCGGTTCAATATCATAGAACCAGCCTCTCCAGAACCAATCTAAATCAACAGCAGAAGCATCTTCCATTGTTCTGAAAAAATCTGCCGGCGTAGGGTGTTTGAACGCCCAACGTTGTGAATACTGTTTAAAAGCAAAATCAAACAACTCACGCCCCATGATGGTTTCTCTTAAAATATTTAAGGCCGATGATGCCTTACCATATGCATTGGGACCATACTGAATAATATTTTCGGTATTCACCATGAGTGGTTCCAATTGATTTTTCGGAAGCTTCATATAATCCACAATCCGAAATGCCGGTCCACGTGCAGAGGGGAAATTATTATCGAGTTCCTGTTCGGTTAAAAATTGTAAAAACGAATTGATCCCTTCATCCATCCATGCCCATTGGCGTTCATCACTGTTTACAATCATTGGAAAAAAATTATGCCCCACTTCATGAATCACAACGGCTATCATTCCATTTTTTATTCGCTCCGGATAAGTACCATCGGCTTCTGTCCGGCCATAGTTAAAACAAATCATTGGATATTCCATTCCGTTCGCGGCTTCTACGCTTATCGCAGTTGGATATGGATAAGGTATCGTATATTTTGAGTATGTTTTTATAGTATGCGCCACTACTTTTGTTGAATATCTATTATATAATGTGTATGCTTCCTTTGGATAATAACTCATACACATCACTGTTTTACCATCTTGCTTTACTCCCATCGCATCCCATACAAATTTACGGGAGCTTGTCCAGGCAAAATCACGCACATTTTCTGCACTAAAATTCCATGTTTTAAAATTGGTATGATCCGGATTTTTTTCTTTTGCTTTGGCTTCCTCCAATGTTGTTATTTCAATTGGTTTATCCGATGTTTTGGCTTGTGTCCATTTTGCAAATTGCGCGGGTGGTAAAACCATTTGCAAATTTGTACAAACACCAGTGGCTCCTACCATATGATCTGCCGGTGCTTTTATGCGCACTTTAAAATTTCCAAATGCAAGGGCAAACTCTCCTCTGCCTGTAAATTGCTTATTGTTCCATCCCTGATAATCACTGTACACACACATACGCGGGTACCACTGTGCCATTGTAAATGTGTAATTCCCATCTCCTTCAAAAAACTCACAACCTCCACGTCCTCCTACTTTTAGGCGTTCCGGGATTTTATAGTTCCATTTTATTTTAAACACAAATTGTTGTCTGGATTTTAAGACAACCGGTAAATCAATACGCATCATGGTGTTGTTAATGATAAAATGTAATGGTGCGCCAAGTGCGTCTGTAACACTAATAATGTTAACACCCAATCCATTCAATTTTTTAGATACATCCAAATCCTGCAGTTGCGTATCAGTAAGGGGGTGGGAAAGTTTACTTCCATCAAAATTCGTAGCATCCGATGTAGAACGATGTTCATTCTCATCCAACTGCAACCACAGATAATTTAATGCATCCGGAGAGTTGTTGAAATACGTAACCTGCTCGCTACCTTCCAACCTTAGCTCCTTTTCATTTAAAAATGCATCAATATCATAATCTGCCCGTTGTTGCCAATACGCATTTCCGGGTGCACCAGAGGCTGACCGAAAATCGTTGGCATCCGGAAGAATGGTACCCAGTTGCTCAAATTTATTTCCGTGATTGGATTGAGGATTGTTTTGAATATTTTGCCCGTTTAATACCTGGCAAATAAGACACACATAAAAAATAAGTACAACCTGTTTCATACAACTATTTATTTTAATGACGAAAAATATCTGTTAACCGGCCTATTGCAACAATCAGTGCTACACTTGCAACCATTGCTGAAACAACTCCAACCAAACGTGTTTGCCTGATCTTAAATACTGTAATCAACATATTTGTAAGCAGTAACAATGTAACAACCACGATCAATTGTCCAACTTCAATTCCAACATTAAACGAGAACAAAGGGAACAGTATAGTTGAACCGGAAAGCATGTCTTTTAATACACCGGCAAAACCTAAACCATGCACAAATCCAAAAACACAAGCCATTAGATAAGCACTTGACCGAATAACGATCGATTTTTCAGCAGCCTCTATATTCTTTCGGATTTTAATGTTGTATAAGCATGTCGCAACAATGGTTACAGCAATTAAAAATTCCACCCATGCTGTATTAACCACAAACACGTGCATAACGCTAAGCGCCAGGGTTAAACTGTGCCCAATTGTAAATGCAGTGACCAGCATCAGAACTTTTTTCCATTGGCTGAATGTATAAATACAGCACAATGCAAAAAGGAACAGGATGTGATCATACGCCTCCCAATTTAAAATGTGTGAAACACCTATTGAAAACCAAGTATAGAAATTATGCAAATTTGTTATTTTTGTGGCGATGGGGTATAACAAGTATATAAAAAAGAATTTGATTTTGCCAACAGGATTTGTTGTGTTATTACTTCTCGGTTCGTTTGCAATTAGTCATCGGTATTACTTCAGTCTCTCGGAAATGAAGGTAGATACACAGAAAAAAAGCCTCGAACTTAGCTGTAAACTATTTACGGATGATGTAGAAGATGCACTCTTCAAACTCAATCACAGCAAGGTTGATCTGGCGAGTTCTGAAAAAAACAAGCAGGTACAGCTGCAAGTGGAGACCTATTTACATGAACGGTTTAAAATAGTGATTAATGGTGTACCGGTTTCGCTTCACTTTATAGGTTTTGAGGTTGAAAATGATGTGACGTGGTTTTATCTGGAATCGGCCTTAACCTCAAAAATATCCGGAGCTGTTAAGGTAAAACTAATGAATTCGCTATTGTATGATTTTTTACCAGATCAAACAAATCTTACACATGTTACCTGGAACGAAAAAGAGCAAACGGAGAAGTTGGTGAATCCGGAAAAGGAAGTGGAGTTTGGGTTTTGAAAAAAGCGGCTGTCACTTTCGCGACAACCGTCTTGCATTCGCAAAATTGATTATACAAAACAACAGTATAAAAAAAGAAAGCAATTTTTTTTCATGGGGAATTATTTTAAGTTAGTAATTGGGGACATCATACTACAACTTTTCGAAAAAGGTGAATCATGATTTACCCAAACATAAACCATATATTTTTTAGAAGGAAATAAGCTATGCTATTTCAGCGGAACGAGCTTTAAACATTATCGTTTATCATTACATAAACTTATGAATCGAAGAAGGGTTATTTTTGACTACTAATATAGCGATCGATTTTATCGATTGATCGAAACATTAATCGCTTTAAAAGCAATAGCGGTTATAAGAAGCGAACTAAAATAACGCCCATAAACTTTATCCACCAGTAATTAACGGGCTTTTATATATAATCTTCTTCTTTTTTAATAATATATATCCTTCTTTACCTTTATCCAAGAGTGAGATTTTGCCTTTTTTCCAACCATAATTACCTTCGTTACCGGTGCGTAAAAGAATCACTCCACCTCTTATGCTTGGAATAAAAACTTCTGCTTTTGTTTTGTCATCACTAAAAATAACAGCAGCAATGCTGGATGAGGTACCTGGATTTACCTCATCCAACTTTACTTCCTGCTCAAATACACGAATGCATTCATTTTTAATAACAGAAAATGTATAACCGGCTGATGCTCTACAACCGTGTTCATCTTTATCATTACCTGCTTTTGTTTGAGCCATCATTATATTAATAGATAAAAATAATACAGCACTACTTACCACTAATTTTATTTTCATTCCTATTGTCTTTTAGGTGCAAGTGAAGATAAGCTAATTTAAAATAGATTGTTCATGTGTGTGTAGATTTATGCCTATGCTTTTCTACACTCCCGATCATGATTTGCTGGCATGAATATTCCATAACAACAACATAGTCTAACAAAATAATAAATCAATAAATTTAAAATTATGAAATCATCAATTTTTATGGTTCTTTTAGTTGCGGGTATGCAATTAAATGCGCAGACCCCTCCAGCTAAAACAGATACGTTGAATCGGGATAAGTCGAAGGATAAACAATATAACAGAACCGATACGACAAAGTATCCAAAACGAACGTATCAACAAAATGATGGGATTCGAAAAGATACAACACGCATCCCTAAATAATTAAGAGGGCCATCCGCCGCGGCGGATGGCCCTTTTCAATTCAATTGTTCTGCAACGTAAAACGATTGTTTTAGCTTTTGCAATTGTTGGATATGTCGTTGAAGGTGATAAATAATGAGTTTAATCCATTCATATCTGGTTAAATGTCCCCAACCTGGTAATTCTGTACCCAGGCAAAGGTGATCCAATTGTTCTTCTTTAATTATTCTTAATAACAATTCTTTATTGCTTTCAAGTACTACAAGAATTGATTTCTGATCATACTTCTTTTTCAGCGGAGCTATAAATTCCGGTGATTCAAATTTTTGTGAGTGATCTAAAAATGTTTCTTTGATGCTTTGCTCAAATTGGTCTGTAGGCCTATCTGCTGGTTTATTTTTTTTATCTGGTAAACCCATAGTTGCTAATGCAACGTGTTGCCCTAATTGCCCAATTGTCCAACTTCCTACTTTCGGTTCAGCATTTATAAGTTCCGGTTCTATTTTTTCAAACAAGGTGTTGAAATTGTCAAACACATCTGTGATCTGCTTTTGTAACGTTTCTTTTGTTTCCATCTTTATTTTTTAATTTGATTCTACAACAAAATTGCCAATACAAACTGATTTTCTTAAATGGGAAATGAGACAATTAATGTGGTAATTACGTCAAAAGATGTGTGATCTACTCGTTAGATTTACTAATTTCGTCTCTCCAATTTAATTTCATTTATGAAAAAATATATCCTCTTTGCTACACTTTTTATTGTAACTATTTCAAATGCACAGCTAAAACTAAAACCTGGCTTTGACAAATGGGAATGCATGGAAATGCTGCGCATAGCTCAACTTCAGGCATTACCTCAATTAAAATGGAATGATAAAAGGCCGGTACCACTTCCTGAAAAATTTTCCTTTGTGTATCGTTCACCGCTTATTGGTTTACAAAACATGTGGGATCTGTGGGTGAGTAAAGATTCGATTGCTGTAATCAGTATTCGCGGAACAGATATAGAACCCAATCCGGTGAGTTGGTTAGTGAACATGTATGCTGCAATGGTTCCTGCAAAGGGGGAATTAAAACTTGAACATGCATTTAATTTCAATTACAACCTTTGTGATGATCCTAAAGCTGCTGTTCATGTAGGTTTCTTAGTTGCTACCGCCTATTTATCGAGAGATATTGTTCCAAAAATTGATTCCTGTTACAAAGCCGGTATTAAAAACTTTATTATTGCAGGACACAGTCAGGGTGGTGCTATTACTTATTTGCTTACTTCTCATTTAGAGAATTTAAAAGAAAACCGTGTCATTCCCGCGGATATTCGTTTTAAAACCTATTCCAGTGCGGCTCCCAAAGCAGGTAATTTATACTACGCATACATGTATGAAACCCTTACACGCAATTGGGCCTTCAATGCAGTAAATACGTCTGATTGGGTTCCGGAGGTTCCCTTAAGTGTTCAAACTGCGAATGACTTTACAGATGTGAATCCATTCAAAGGAGCAAAAGCAATGATTAAAAAGCAGAAATTTCCCAATCGTATGGTGCTGCGTCATATGTATAACAGGATGAGTAAACCTTCTTTTAAAGCACAAAAAAACTATGAAAAATATTTAGGGAAAATGGTATCGAAACTTATTAAAAAGGAATTACCTGAATTTGAACTACCCATTTATTTCAAAAGCAGTGATTATGTTAGAATAGGTACCACCGTTGTGTTATATGCCGATGATGAATATAAAAAAGTATTTTCTCAACATCCAGATGAAGTGTGGCTCAACCATTTTATTGACCGGTATTTGTATTTGGCAGATAAGTTAAAATAGCCGAATCAATAATCTACATAATTGCTAAATCTTTCTCTTGTTTTTCAGTTAAAACAGTATACGCATTCGGTTTTACTCCTAAAAAATAAGGAAACAATTTTAATATCCGATTCTTAAATCTGGCTTTATACAAAGCCATTCCTTTGAGTGAACGATTTAAAACTTCATCAGGATAGATAACTAATATATCTTTCTTTAGTTTAAAATTTTCTGATAATAATAGAAAACGCAACAAACCAGGGGTATATATGTTTATATGTCCATACGCCAGAAAATGGTTTAATTTTTTATCTACATAAAAAGAGAAATCAATGGGCACTTCAAAAATCTGATACTTTGAAACTCTTTTTATCTCTCTTAAAAGTACTCGTTCATGCTCTACATGTTCTAAAACATGGGAACAAACAACCAGATCAAAATGATTATCGGGATAAGGTATCTTGTATCCATCAAACAATAAAACTTCTTTCAGGTTTTTTATTTTTTTTGATTTCACTATTTCGATACCACTTTCCGAAATTTCAACGGCACAGATATTTTTTGAAAAATCCCATTCCGATAACCAATGTAAAATACTTCCTTCACCACAACCAACTTCTAAAACAGAATCAAACTTAATATCTTTTGCCAATGCAACAATATTTTTCGCTTTATACTTTGCTGCGATGGTTCTCCATTCTATAATTGATTGATCATATTGATTAGCGTATGCGGTTTTTACTTCTTCGGAAACTTGCATTTTTTATAATTTTGATTTTATCAAATTCAAAAATATGCTTTATTTACAATATACAGGTAACTTCTTATAGAAAAAGCGATGCTGGTAGTCCGGCTGCACGTTTATCTAACGGCTTTCGTTCCTCCAGGTAGAAGTGCCATAAAATCATCACGGCAATTGTTCTGTATGGCTTCCACTTTTTGGCTATTACGAGAAGCTCTTCTTTTTCAGTTTTAGGAGGTAATTTTTTCAAAAATTTCAACGCATTAACAGCAGCTAAATCACCAATAGGAAAAACATCGACGTGTCCTAAAATAAAAATCAGGTAAATATCCACCGTCCAGTTGCCAATACCTTTTACAGATGTAAGCTGTGTTCGAATAACATCGTCATTCAAGCGCTCCATTTTTTTTAATGAAATGCTTCCATTTAAAATTGATTCGGCAAGATGTCTTGCATAGGTTGTTTTCTGACGACTAAAATAACAAGCTCTTAATTCTTCATCAGTGAGTTTTAAAAGATTGGCCGGTGTAATGTCTTTTATTTTTTCTTTCAGTTTATTAAGTGTTGCTAAAGCAGATGATAGAGAAACCTGCTGCTCCAAAATAATATGTATAAGTGATTCAAACGTATTGGGGCGTGACCATAAAGGAGGATATCCATATGTATTCAATACATATTTCAGCTCCTTATCTTTTTTTGCAAGTTCATTGCAAAGGGTTTGAAAGTTTGATTTATCAAAGCGGAGGAAAGAAGTGGTTTTGGATTTCGTCATCAATCAATTCTTTTCTAATCATCATTAACCGATCTTACTTTTTCTTTTTAACCATCTTCGACTCATTTATCGCATTTATTGAATAATTCAACGTTCGTTCGTACAATTTCATTTTCTCATTTTCAGGTAAAATCTCTGCATACGCTTTTGAAATGATCGCAATAACTAAAGGCGGATTATCCAACCAGATTCCATGGCCACAACCATAAGCTGTAATGCTGGTGCATTTTCGATGCCCTCTTACAAACTGTTGATGAACAGCTTTATAATCTTCAAACTTACTTTTACTGAAAAAAGCCGGTAACTCTCTGACCAAATCCACAATCGGAGTAGCAGCCGGAATCGTGTATTTCTCCATCAGTTTAGCTGTTTCGGGAAATGTAGCATGCAAATAATACAACCCTAAATTACTTTTTTTGTAAGCAGGCAAAAGTTTTGCTTCTGCTTTTATAGACTCCTGCAAATACTTGTCTTGTGCATACAAATCCATATTCACATCAATTAAAACGACAGATTTTACAAGCTCAGGATGCCTGTACGAATACAATGTTGTTAAGTATCCACCATAAGAGTGGGACACCAACATAATCTCATGATCATAACCTAATGTTCTCAATCCGGTTTCGAGATCCTCTACATTGCTAATAATTCCATGTTTTGAAAGGGCTGTATCAGCATTTAACGTACTTTTTCCAAATCCGGCCCTGTCATAAGCAATAATGGTTGCTCCGGTACGTACCGACAGTTGTTCTAAAATAGGTCCCCAAGCTGATGCATCTCTTTCTGCGCCCGCTTCAAACAGAATGGGAATTTCCTTGCCCTTTATGATATGAAAATGCATCTTATGGGTGCCAACATCCACTAACGTGTCGATTGTTTGTGCTGAAATTTTTTCAGTAACAACCAAATTCAAAAACAAAGCGATCAAAAATATTTTCATTTGAAAAGGACGGATGTTTCTTTTAGCTATAGGGCGCATAAGAATAATTTAAATTTTATTCAAGATTACATATTTTTTTTAGAAAAAATGTATTTCGACTGTATTAAAAAGATAATTTTATTCGATTAACACAACCCGTTCATTTGTCCTGACCTTCATCTAATTCATATCAACTACTTATGAAAACATTAAAAGATCTTCCATCACCAAAAGGTAAATTTATTACAGGGCACCTTAGCGCTTTTGGTCGAAGTAATAAACATCAGGTAATGGAGGATTGGGTAAAAGAAAGTGGAAACCTTTTTCAGATACGATTGCTAACCAAACGATTTATAGTAAGTGCAGATCAACAAATGAATTCCGAGATCTTAAAAAATCGGCCCGGTAAATTCCGTCGATTTTCAAAAATAAGTGAGGTCATGGAAGAGATGGGGATCACAGGTGTTTTTAATGCTGAGGGCGAGGTATGGAAAAAGCACCGCAAGATAACCAGCGAGGCCTTGAATGTAAAAAACATGCCCTTTTACTTTCCAATAGTAAAGGAAGTTACGCAACGTTTATTAAACAAATGGATAAAACTTCAAATCACTGAAAGTAAAATTGAGGTGCAACTTGAAATGATGAAACTAACGGTGGATATTACAAGCACGCTGGCATTTGGTTACCCCATGAATACGTTGGAGAAAAAAGATGAAGTCATTCAAAAGCAATTGGAAAAAATATTTCCGATGATCAATTCACGTATTACAGCACCGCTTCCAACCTGGAGACTTATAAAAACGAAAAAAGATAAAGAGCTGGATAAAGCGCTTGAAATTATTTTTAAAACTATTCAGGAATTTATACAAGAAGCTAAAAGCCGTTTGACAAGTAATCCTTTGCTGAGAGACAAACCTTCTAATTTTTTAGAAGCATTATTGATTGAGCAAGAAAAAGATGGGAGTTTTTCGGATAAAGAAATAATCGGGAATGTTTTTACAATGCTTTTGGCGGGTGAAGACACGACCTCCAACTCTATCTCCTGGATGCTCTATTACCTTTCGCAAAATCCGGAAATGGTGAAAAAAATCCGTAATGAGGCAACAGAAATTTATGGAAATGGGAGTCTCCCTGAACACTATGACCAACTGGCACTTTTAAAATACACAGAAGCCGTTGCGTTGGAAGCAATGCGATTAAAACCGGTTACTCCTACATTATACCATGAAGCATTAGAAGATGTAACTGTTAAAGATTTACAGATAAAAAAGGGAACAACGGTGATGCTTCAAAATAAAGTGGCTCAAACGCATCCTGATAATTTTACAGATCCAGATTCATTTTTTCCGGAACGTTGGATTGCTAAACAAAGTGCCTGTCCATATCACAAACCAGAGGTTATTCATGTATTTGGAATGGGACCTCGTTTTTGCCCCGGCAAAGCATTAGCCATGCAGGAAATGATTTGTGTTGTATCGATGATTTGTAAGAATTTTGATTTCGAATTAGCAGTGGATAAAAAAGATATTACAGAAGAATTTGCATTTACCATGTATCCTAAAAATTTATGGATACGATTAAAAAAAGTTGATTCGTATTTACTTATTTAACTAACGGGCATTTTCTCATAACTAACGGTAGCTCAATTCCAGCAAAGAATAGGTAATTTTGTTCAAAATGATCCATCGTTATTTATGACATTCTTTATCCGGCTTACACATAACCAATTATTTTCATTATTATTCATTGCTCCTCCTTTGGTAGCATTTCTTTCCATTTCACTGATTGACCCA
>DAORKB010000081.1:0-13712 GCA_035439365.1 Bacteroidia bacterium | reverse complement strand
ATTATTGATTTAATCAACTGGTTGTTAATATTTTAATTTTTAGAACTCCCCTAATATTTATTCCATCATTTTATATTTATTTTGCGGTAGCAGAAGTTGAATAAACGGTCGGATCTGAAACAAACTCCGATAACTATGTGTCTAAACTGTTTTTAATCCAACACAATAAATTTTTGCCGGGAAATAAATGCGTGATCTTTAACCGTTATAAAATAAATGCCTGGCGTATATCCTTGCTCCAGTAATTCTTTCAACGGAATATAATTTTCTCCTTGGATCACTTTCCTTTGCGCTGCTCCAATGAGTTGTCCTTGCTGATTATAAACAGTTAGCTCCACTGCTTTTTCTTCTTTTGAATTGAAAAAAAGTACACTTTCTGTTGTGAATGGATTCGGATAAATATTCAAATCCTGAATGTTTGCAGCCTGTTCTTCTATACTTGTTGTTACCGGTGTGATTCGTACACTATCCATCACTACTGCTACAAGTGGTTTGTCATTTGAATTGGTTGCTACTTTTCCGATGGTTTGTACTACAGCAAAATTTGTAATCACAATTCCAAAAGCGGTATACTTTTCATCCAGACCGGTATTGTTCACAAGGTTTATATAAAACTGACAATCGCCTGTATTGGGTTTATTTAAATTAGCCATAGCAATTGTTTTTTGAAGATTGCTATAGGCAGGGCTCAGCTCATCGGGTATTGTTCCACCGGTTCCTCCTGTTCCATCGCCTTTAGGATCTCCGCCTTGTATCATAAATCCATTAATTACACGATGAAAAATTAATTTGTCGTAGAATTTTTTATTTACCAGTGTAATAAAGTTTTTGGTGGTGTTGGGACGTTTTGTTTCATTCAGCTCAACCACAAAATTTCCTTTATTGGTATAAAAAGTAACTCGTGTTTGCGCTTGTAATTGCGCTACTGTTAAGATAAAATTAACTGTAAGAAGAAGGAGTAGTTGTTTTTTCATAGCTATGATTTTTAAGATGATAAACATAGAAATTAGGAACTGGGAGGATCAATGAAATTTGTCCCAATTCTGATGAAAATTGCACAATGTCATTTTAATTGATAATTTCGCAGTGAATAATTGAGATCCTGATAGCAGTTGGGATAACTCATTTGGGGAATTAGCTCATTTGGCTAGAGCGCTTCGCTGGCAGTGAAGAGGCGACCGGTTCGAATCCGGTATTCTCCACGAAAATCCAGAGTGAGTGTGAAGAGCGAAAGCGAAGCACACTTCTTCTGAATTTTTCCTCAAAACCCACTCTCACTCTCGCTCTGAATTTTCCTTACTTTTGCCCACACAAACAAAAACTAACAAACACAAACTAACATCATGAAAAAATTAACACTCGTATTATTTATTTGCATTGCTTCCGTTTCTGCATTTGCACAAAATTCAAAAGCGGAAAAACTTAAACAATTACTTGAAATACAAGGATCAGGTAAAATGGGTGAGCAGGTTATCCGAACAATGATCGAATCGTATAAAAAAGCTTATCCTAGTGTTGATACAAAAATTTGGGAAGAGTTTGCAACTGAAATGAAAGGGAGTGAAATGGTGGCATTGGTTACTCCAATTTATGACAAATACTATACAGAAGCGGATATCGATCAATTAATTACATTTTACAATAGCCCTATTGGTAAAAAAAGCGTTGAACTAATGCCGGTTATTATGCAGGAATCAATGAGTGTTGGCCAGGAGTGGGGTAAAAAAATTGCTGAGAAAATTGCAAAGAAATTAAAGGACAAAGGATATTAATCAATTCCATCCGAGCCTGTGAAATTCTACTCACAGGCTTTTTTTATATCATATTCTATCGTTACCTTCGGGTTTTTAAAATTTTGGGGTGTTTGCTAATCTGTTCATGCAACATTCACATAACAAAGTTATACGCACGCTCATATAATGAAAAAAATTTTAGGCATATCTGCTTTTTATCATGATTCTGCTGCTGCAATTACCGTTGGTGGTGAAATTATTGCCGCAGCGCAGGAGGAACGGTTTACGCGAGATAAACATACACCTCATTTTCCTGTAGAAGCTATTAAATACTGTCTGGAAGAAACCGGGTTAGAAATTGATGAGCTGGATGCCATTGTTTTTTATGATAAGCCATTGCTTAAGTTTGAGCGCTTATTACAAACCTATTATACGTTTGCTCCTAAAGGTCTTGTCTCTTTCTTAAAAGCAATGCCGGTGTGGATGAGTGAGAAGTTATTCTTAAAAAAATTGATTCACGAAGGACTAAAAGAAATCGGAACGTATGATAAAAAGAAAGTAAAAATTTTATTTACTGAACATCATTTATCTCATGCAGCAAGTAGTTTCTTTCCATCTCCTTATGAAAAAGCAGCGATCTTAACAATTGATGGTGTTGGCGAGTGGTCAACAGCTTCTATCGGTGTAGGCGAAAAAAATTCCATTCGCATGCTAAAAGAAATGGCCTTCCCGCATTCGGTTGGTTTATTATACAGTGCTTTTACATATTACCTTGGTTTTACTGTTAATTCAGGCGAATATAAATTAATGGGACTTGCGCCTTATGGCGATCCGAAAGCAGAACAAACACATCATTTTGCTGATCTTATAAAAAAAGAATTAATTGATATAAAAAAGGATGGCTCCATCTGGATCAATCAATCCTACTTTAATTATGCTGCCGGTTTAAGAATGGCAAAGGACGATAAATGGGCCGCTTTGTTTGGCTTTAAACGCCGCGCAGCAGAAGCTGAATTAGAGCAACAACATTGCAACTTAGCATTGGCCATTCAACTTGTTACAGAAGAGATTGTTTTAAAAATGGCACTGGAAGCCAAAAGGATCACCGGAGCTGAGCACCTTTGCATGGCCGGAGGAGTGGCATTGAATTGCGTAGCCAACGGCAAACTCTTACGTGAAAATATCTTTAAATCCATTTATATACAACCCGCATCCGGTGATGCCGGTGGTGCCTTGGGAGCAGCACTGGCTGCAAGTTACATGTACTTTGACGAAACCCGCACCATTCTTCCTGAAGACTCAATGAAGGGTTCTTATCTGGGTCCTTCTTATTCGGAAAAGGAAATCGATACCATGAATAAGAAAGTAAAAGCGGTAAGTACACATTATCACAATTTTTCTGAATTATCGGCGTTTGTCGCTTCTAAATTAGCAAGTGGCAATGTGGTAGGATGGTTTCAGGGAAGAATGGAATTTGGCCCCAGAGCGCTTGGAAACAGAAGCATACTTGGTGATGCACGAAATCCGGAAATGCAAAAAAAATTGAACCTGAAAATCAAATATCGTGAAGGATTCAGACCTTTTGCACCATCTGTACTCGCAGAAAAAGTGACTGATTATTTTGAATTGGATACCCCTTCTCCGTATATGCTTATTGTAGCACCGATTAAAGACAACAGGAAGAAGAAACTTCCCGACAATTACCATTCACTCTCTTTATGGGATCGCTTGTATTATGAACGCAGCGATATTCAATCCATTACACATCTTGATTATTCGGCAAGAATACAAACCGTACACAAAAATACAAACGCACGTTATTGGGAACTCATTCATCAGTTTGACAAACAAACCGGATATGCTTTACTTGTTAACACCAGTTTCAATGTGAGAGGTGAACCGGTTGTTTGTACGCCGCACGATGCATACCGTTGCTTTATGAGTACCGAAATGGATTACCTTGTTATAAATGATTTTGTTTATTGTAAAACCGAACAACCAGATTGGGAAAATAAGGAAAAATGGATGGTTCAATTTAAAATGGATTAAAAAATAGTATGTCAAAATTTTCTGCAACTTTTAAAAAGCACCCTGTACTTTTCTCTCTAATCATTGTTGGAGTAGTTCTTTGGTTTATATACAAAGTCATCTACAACTCCACCGATTATGATGTAACAGGAGGCATACGCTTATTGGGGTATGTTTCTTTTTTTATTTTTTTTATTGGTTTGCTGGGTGTTTTGTTTTCATACAAAAGAACCATTCCCGCGAATATCGTGCTCACACTTTTCCTTGTGTTTTGCATTGAGCTCACGTGTTTTTTTCTGCTCGGTATGCCCACCTATCACAAAAAGAATTTTGATTTCCCCGAACTACCAGAAGATCATATTGCAAATAACATAGGAAATGTACCTTGGGCCGATAGTGTACATACTTCCATACTCGTGAATGGTAATGATACGGTATACAATGTTAAACAAACCATTGATACATTCTGTAAACGAAGCACACCGGGACATGACTCTGCAAAACATAAATATGCATTGTTTTTCGGATGCTCCGTTGCATTTGGAACTGGCTTGAATGATTATCAAACCATGGCGTATAATTTTCAACAGGACAGTAAAGAGTACAATACTTATAATTATGGTATTCCAGGTCATGGAACCAATCACATGCTTGCACGTCTTCAATTTAAAAATTTAACACCACAAGTAAAAGAAAAAGATGGTATTGGTTTGTACATTTTTCTCTGGGATCATATCAACCGTTCAATTGGAACAATGGACCGCTATTGCGACTGGCTGTCAAATGCGCCCTATTACGAAATGGAGGATGGACAGCTGGTTAGAAACAAAATGTTTTATGATGGCAGATATTTCCAATCCAAATTTTATGAATGGGTTTATCAAACCAACATCATCAAATATTTTAAAATTGATTTTCCGGTAAAAATAAAAGAAAGGCATTATGACCTTGTTACCGAAATGATCAAGGAAGCTAAAAATGAATATCAGAAACAATTTGGCAATGATCGTTTTTATTGTGTTCTTTTCCCTTATTGGGTAGGGACAACCCCTAAAGACCTTCCTATTTTTATTGAGTACTTGAAAAAGAAAAATATTGCGTACATTGACCTTACCGATTATCGGTTTACAGCAGAAAGTACACTGGGTGGTGATCCGCATCCGAATGCAAATACAAGTGCCGAGCTATCAAAAATATTATACGACAGAGTATTGAAATTATCAAAATAAAAGACATGAAAGAAATTTGGCTTTTTCTAAAAGAAAGAAAAAAAATGTGGCTGGCTCCAGTTATCATTGTATTGTTGCTTATCAGTATTTTAGTTGTATTTGGAGGAAGCAGCGTTATTGCTCCGTTTATTTATTCTTTATTTTAATATCGCATGTCTGCAAAACCACTTAAATCAGAACCCTTAAAGACCGTCCTGGTCATTGTACTGGGAATGATCGTTGTACACCTTATCACACATGCAAAGTGGGCCCTGGGTGTTTCTTTTGTGATTGGTGTGTTAGGTGTTTCTTCCACCTTTTTGGCGAAGAAAATTGATTTCTTATGGATGAAACTGGCCTGGATATTAAGCTTAATTGTACCCAATATTTTATTATCTGTTATCTTCTATTTCTTCTTAACACCCATTGCATTTCTCTCCCGGTTGAACCAAAAAAACCAATTGTATTTAAAAAATACAGAAGATTCGCTCTTTAAAGACAGCCCTCCGGCAGTTGATAAGTCATCATTTGAAAAATCCTGGTAAACCTCACATACCATTCGTCCCTTTATTTTACCACTCATCAGGCAAATTATCTTTTAAGTCTTTCAGATTTTGAAATCCCCAAAAAAATTTGCAGTTTTGGTATAACACATCCCCGTAATCTCTAAAGCGTCAATTTTCATTTTTTGGGAATTTAATTCTGCCCCCAGAGGGGCTATTTACTTACATAATTGAGACGAATGAAAAAAACAGTTACGCTATTATCTATGTTCGCATTGGCTTGTTCCATGAATGCGCAAAACATGACCACCGAAATGCTTTTACAATTGGGCAGAGTTACAGGAAGAGGAATTACAAAAGATGGCAAATCGGTCATTTATAGTGTACGAACCTATTCACCTGCTGAAGGAAAAGCAACCGTTAAAAAATACAGTATTCCACTTGCCGGTGGAGCCGCTACGGAGATTCAAAGCACTGACGGGCTGATTGCGGATCCAAGACATTTTTCTGCTGATGGAAAATACAGCATCACCAGTAATGAAATAAAAATCAAAAAAACATTTGGTAAAGATTTTTATCCCGACCAACCCAAATCGGATGTGATGATCTATGATGATCTGAATTATCGCCATTGGGATACCTGGGAAGATGGAGCATTTGGACATGTGTTTTTAAACACACTTCAAAATGGGAAAACGGTTGACAGCATTGATCTGATGCCGAACGAGCCTTACGACTGCCCACAAAAACCTCACGGCGGTGATGAAGATTATATTTTAAGTCCGGATGGAAAACTGGTATTGTACGTTACCAAAAAGAAATATGGAAAAGAATACGCCATCAGCACCAACACGGATATTTATGCTTACAACATTCAAACAAAACAAACCAGCAATTTAACCGAAGGCATGATGGGTTATGATACGAACCCTGCCTATTCTTCTGCCGGGACCCTTGCTTTTTTAAGCATGAAAACCGATGGTAACGAAGCGGATAAAAACGACATCATTGTTGTAAACGGAACTGTAAAAACGAATTTAACTGCTGCCTGGGATAATACGGTGAGCGATTTTGTCTGGAGCGCTGATGGTAAAAACATTTATTTTATCGCACCTGTTGATGGAACACTTCAGCTTTTTGTTGTAGACAATCCGGGGCTGACAAAGAAAATGCCGGTGATCAAACAAATTACAAAAGGCGATTTTGATGTGCATGATATTATTGCACAAAGTGGAAATTCATTGGTTGTGGGTCGTACAGACATGAATCATGCACTTGAAATCTATACCACAGATTTGACAACCGGTGAAATGAAACAGTTGACACATGTAAATGATGCAACTTATAGTTCTATCAAACTAAGCCGCACGGAAAGACGTTGGATGAAAACAACAGATGGTCAGCAAATGTTGGTATGGGTTATTTATCCTCCTGATTTTGATGCCAGCAAAAAATATCCAACTTTATTATATTGCCAGGGTGGTCCACAATCGGCATTGACACAATTTTATTCTTTCCGTTGGAACTTCCAATTGATGGCTGCAAACGGATACATTGTTGTAGCACCAAATCGTCGTGGTATGCCGGGACATGGTGTTAAATGGAACGATGATATTGCCAAAGATTATGGTGGACAAGTAATGCGTGATTATTTTACTTCTATTGATGAAGTCGCAAAAGAACCATTTGTTGACAAAGCTCGTTTAGGCTGTGTTGGAGCTAGTTTTGGCGGATTCTCCGTTTTTTATCTGGAAGGGCACCATGAAAAACGTTTCAAAACATTTATCTCACACGATGGTATTTTTGACTGGAGAACGATGTATGGAACAACAGAGGAAGTATTTTTTGTAAACCATGATATTGGTGGACCTTATTGGAACACAGCTGATGCAGCAACACAGAAATCATATAACGAATTTAACCCTGTGAATTCGGTGAAAAAATGGGATGCGCCTATTTTAATTATACAAGGTGGTAAAGATTACCGCGTACCTATCGAACAAGGCTTAAGTGCCTTTCAGGCAGCGCAGTTGCAGGGAATCAAAAGCAAACTGCTTTATTTCCCTACCGAAAATCACTGGATCTTACAGGATCAGAATTCATTTGTATGGCAACGCGAATTTTTTAAATGGTTAAAGGAAACACTTTAATTAAAATAGAATCTGTAATTTTAAATGCCAGTTTTTAACTGGCATTTTTTATTTACGTGTACGACGTAGTTATTAATAACAAAATAAAAATGGTATAATTTACAAGCGAAGTCGTATGAACATTCCAGATTTTCCAATTCAACAAATTATTCCGGACGTTAAGCGTGTGTTGGAAAAACAACCCCTGCTTATTTTGCAAGCACCGCCCGGAGCCGGAAAATCCACCATTCTCCCTTTAGCGTTAATGGATGAAAGCTGGTTGAATGGAAAAAAAATAATCATGCTGGAACCACGGCGAATTGCTGCCCGTGCCGTTGCCACACGCATGGCATCACTTTGCGACGAGGCTGTTGGAAAAACGATTGGTTATCGCATTCGCTTTGAAAATAAGGTAAGTCCCCAAACACGCATTGAAATTGTAACCGAAGGAATACTTACCCGCATGCTCCAAAATGATAATGGATTGGAAGGTGTAGGAATGGTTATTTTTGATGAATTTCACGAACGAAGTTTACAAGCGGATTTAGCGTTGGCGCTGTGCTATCAGATGCAACAAATTCTTCGTCCTGATTTGCGTTTGCTCATTATGTCTGCAACATTGGATGGAGCTAAACTTTCGGCTCTGCTTAATCAGGCACCTGTGCTTACATCCGAAGGGCGACAATATCCGGTTACACATCAGTATATTTCTGTTGATGAAAAAACACCGCTTCACCTCAGCATGGCACGTGTTGTTCGCAAAGCATTAAACGAACAACAAGGCGATGTACTTGTTTTTTTACCAGGAGCAGGAGAAATACAACGAACACAACAACTCCTGGAAGAGGAAGGTGTTTCCGCGAAAGTGGTACCCTTGTATGGAGATCTTTCACAACAAAAACAACAGGAAGCGCTACTGCCGGATCCGGCAGGCAATAGAAAAGTGGTGCTGGCAACTTCCATTGCCGAAACATCCTTAACCATAGAAGGCATAAAAACAGTTGTTGACAGCGGGTATGCGCGTGTACCTCGTTTTGACCCGAGAAGTGGTTTAACCAAACTGGAAACGATACGTGTTACTAAAGATGCAGCTGATCAACGCGCAGGCCGTGCGGGAAGGCTCAGTGCAGGTGTTTGTTACCGTTTGTGGGGTCAAGGTTTTCATGTACATTTAATTGACAATCGCAAACCCGAGATTCTGGAAGCCGATCTCGCTCCCTTGATGCTGGAACTTAGTCAATGGGGAATAAAAAATATGGAAGAGCTCAGTTGGCTCACACTGCCTTCCACGGGTTCACAGGCACAGGCAAAGGAACTCTTACACACGTTGCAAGCCTTAAAAGACAATCAGATTACTGCACATGGAAAAAAAATGTTGCAATTGCCCACACATCCACGTTTGGCAAATATGTTATTGGAAAGTGTAAGCTTCGAAAAAAATAATTCTACTCTTCGTTTTGTTGCATTGGCTTGTGATGTTGCTGCACTCCTGGAAGAGCGGGATCCATTACCCAAAGATGCCGGTACCGATCTTTCACTACGAATTGAAGTACTCCGCAAATACCGTAGTGGTGAGCGTGTAAATGCTGATCGCCAGGTGCTTGATCGAATAGAACGCTTGTCACTTTCGTGGAGAAAACTCATGCACACGGAAGTCGACAATCAGGTTCCCAATCATTTTCACGTCGGTAAATTAATTGCAACTGCTTTTCCTGAACGTATTGCACAACGCATCGATAAAAATGGATTGCGCTACCGTCTGGGCAATGGTCGCATTGCACGTTTGGCAGATCATGATCCGCTTTCAGCGGATGAATGGATCGCTGTTGCTCAACTGGATGCAGGTAATTCCGAAGGTAAAATATTTTTAGCAAGCGCTTTTGATTCCCGTGATTTAATGGATCTGGCAACAGAGAAAAAAATTATCACATGGGATAACAATAAGAAAATGGTTGTGGGTAGCATCCAAAAACAAGTAGGAAACCTTACCTTAGAAAGCAAACCCATTACTCAAATTGAAGAAGCCGACCGCATTGCAGTTATCTGCAACATGATACGGGAAGAAGGACTGCGCGCATTAAATTGGGGAGAGGCGCAACAAGATTGGCAGTGCCGCGTGATGAGTTTACGCATCTGGAGACCAACCGAACCCTGGCCAGATGTGTCAGACGAACAACTGCTGGCAACATTGGAAGATTGGCTGTCTCCTTATTTGATCGGTATTTATAAATTAGCCGAAATACAAAAACTTGATTTGCAACAGGTTATTCAATCCATACTTCCTTGGGAACTTTCACAAAAGCTAAACATACTCGCCCCAACACGAATGGAAGTTCCTACCGGTTCACTTATCAAATTGCAATACACGTTGGATGGAAGTAAAGTAGAAATGGCTGTGCGATTGCAAGAACTGTTTGGTCTTTTAGAAACACCAACCATTAATGAAGGACGAACTAAAATTGTGATTCATTTGCTTTCACCGGGTTATAAACCAGTACAAATCACGCAAGATTTAAAAAGCTTTTGGAACAAAACCTATTTTGAAGTACGTAAAGATTTGCTCTCCCGCTATCCAAAACATCACTGGCCAATTGACCCTCTAACCGCCGAAGCGGTACGAGGTCCTAAAAAACGATTAAGCTGAATTTAATTACTTTTTTTACTCAGAAAGAACGTAAAAGCCAACATATTCCCTACTAATTATTTCAAATTAGTTTTAATTTAGCACAAATTTTAAAAATCCTGGAGCTTGTTAAAATTTAAACATGCTGCTAACACTTTAAGAACGAATATGAAAAAATGCTTTTTGGTACTTTCATCTCTTTTGGCTTGTAGTTTATTGCAAGCACAAGGCAATAAAATTAATTTCACGCAATACGACCTTCCAAATGGCTTGCATGTTATTTTACATGAGGATCATTCAACACCGATCGTTGCAGTTACCGTTTTGTATCACGTTGGTTCTAAAAATGAAGACCCTGCACGTACTGGTTTTGCACATTTTTTTGAGCATTTAATGTTTGAAGGATCGGATAACATCAAACGTGGAGAGTTTATGAAAACCGTTCAAGGTGCTGGTGGGCAACTAAATGCAAACACTTCTTTTGACCGCACTTTTTATTACGAAGTTTTACCAAGCAATCAACTGGAGTTAGGATTATGGCTTGAATCGGAACGTATGTTGCATTCCAAAATTGATACGACCGGTGTGGAAACACAACGCAAAGTGGTGAAAGAAGAATTGAAACAACGAAACGAAAATACACCATACGGCTCCATCATCAATGAAATGTTTGGACATGCCTACAAGGTTCATCCTTACCGTTGGACCCCTGGTGGTTCACCGGAATACATCAACAAAGCTGCATTAAGCGAGTTTATTGATTTTTACAAAACCTTTTATGTCCCAAACAACGCTACACTTTGCATTGCCGGCGATATTAACCCCCGGCAAGCAAAATTATTCGTCGAGAAATATTTTACAGATATTCCAAAAGGCACCCGGGAAATTCCCAGACCAACCGCTGTTGAGCCTGTAAAAACGGCAGAAGTGAGAGATACCGTTTATGACAACATTCAATTACCAGCAGTTGTAATGGGCTACCATGCCCCTGCACAAGGAACGAAGGATTATTATGCTTTTGAAATGTTAACCACACTTTTATCGGAAGGCAAAAGCTCCAAAATGCAAAAAGCAATTGTTGACAAATTGCAAAAGGCAGTTTTTGTTGGAGCATTCCAGTTCCCTTTGGAAGATCCGGGCTTGGCACTTATTTTTGGGATCAGCAATATGGGTGTTGAACCCAGTGATCTGGAAGAATCCATGAGCAATCAAATTGAAAAAGTAAAAAAACAGGTGATAACAGAGAGCGAGTTTCAAAAATTACGCATACAAATTGAAAGCGAAATTGTTTCAGATAATACCAAAATGGTTGGTGTTGCCGAAAACCTCGCGAATTATCACGTTTATTTTAAAGATGCGAATTTGATTAATACAGAGATTAATCGCTTTATGGATGTTACACCCGAAGACATTCAAAAAGTTGCGCAAAAATACCTGACAAAAGAAAACCGTGTTGTGCTTTATTATCTACCAAAAAGCGCAAAAAAATAAACCGGCTCTTTGAAAAACTTAGTGTTTAATATTCTTTTAAGAAACGATATCCTACGAATGAAAAAAATTTTTTTAGCCATTACAACTGTTTGCATCCTTTCAACGGCGCTTGCACAAAAATCGGATCTCAATCGCGCTATGCGTCCTTTGCCCGGCCCGGCACCCAGCATTAAATTAGGTGATATTAAATCATTTGAATTACCAAATGGTTTAAAAGTGTTTGTGGTAGAAAATGAGAAGGTACCTACTGTTGCTTACTCTATTGTATTCAATATTCATCCGGCATTGGAGGGTGATGCAGCCGGATTAGCAGGTGTTACCAGTGATTTAATTACCAGCGGAACAAAATCACGCAGCAAAGATCAACTGGATAGTGATATTGATTTTATCGGTGCAAAGCTTTCTGCTTCTAAAACAGGTATAAATGCATCAGCGTTAAGCAAACAAAATAAAAAATTGTTGGAGATCCTCTCTGACGTGCTCCTGAACCCTGATTTTAAACAGGAAGAACTGGATAAGATAAAAAAACAAGAAGCATCGGGATTGGCACAAAACAAAGACAATCCGGACGCTATTGCCCAAAATGTACAATCTGTTTTAAATTTTGGAAAGGACCATCCTTATGGAGAATTGATGACAGAAGCATCACTGGAAAAAATAACATTGGAAAAATGCATTGCTTATTATCAAACGTATTTTAGACCCAATGTTGCATACATGGCTATAGTGGGTGATGTGAAATTTTCAGAAATAAAACCATTGATCGAAAAAGCTTTGGGTACCTGGCAGCGAGCAGATGTTCCAAGCTTTATCCCACCATTACCAGCCATACCTACGAAAACAACAGTAGCATTTGTAAACAAGCCAGGGGCTGTTCAATCGGTTATCAATGTTACGTACCCGGTTGAATTAAAACCCAACAGCGAGGATCTGATTAAAACAAAAGTATTGAACAGCATTCTTGGAGGAGGCTTCTCTTCCCGTTTGTTTATGAATCTTCGTGAGAAGCATGGATTTACCTATGGTTCATATTCTTCTTTAACAAATGATGACTTGATTGGTCAATTCAGTGCTTATGCAAAAGTCAGAAATGCGGTGACAGATAGTTCAGTAACAGAAATTATAGCTGAATTAAAAAGAATACACCACGAAAAGGTTTCCACAGATGAGTTGGAGATTATTAAAAATTATATTGCCGGAAACTTTGCTATGTCTTTAGAAGACCCTGCAACCATTGCACGTTTTGCTATCAATATCGAACGTTATCATTTACCCAAAGATTATTATACAAATTATTTAAAAACTCTTGCAGCAATAACTGTAGATGATATTTTTGCTGTTGCACAAAAATACATTCAACCGGATAATGCAACCATTTTAGTTGTGGGTAATGAAGAGGAAGTTGCAAAAAAATTAATTCCATTTAGTTCAGATAAAAAAATTGAGTTTTATGATAACCTGGGTAACCGCCCTACAAGTGTAGTAAAACCGGCACCTACAGATATTTTACCAAAAACAATTATCAAAACCTATGTGAATGCCATTGGTGGAAGTAAAAAATTAAACAGTGTAAAAGATATTACCATAAAAAGAAGTGCGAACTCTCAGTATGGAAAAATCAATATGGTGGAACAAAAAAGGTCGCCTAATAAATACAACATGAGCATCAGTATTGGTGAGATGGTTGTACAAAAAATGATTTATGATGGAGAAAGAGGCAGCCAAAGTGGTATGCAGGGAAAAAAAGAAATTACCGGTGATGAATTAAAAGAGTTGAAAATTGAAGCCATCAATACCCATGAAATGTATTATGAAAAACTTGGGTATAAACTCGAACTGAAAGGCATTGAACCAATTAACGGAAGCGATGCATACATCATTGATCTGACCAGTCCTACGGGTAAAAAATCAACAGAATGGTACGATATTGCGGCAGGATATAAGGTAAAATCCAGTCAAACAACCACTACTGAACAAGGAAGCATTACACAAAGTGC